>JBEBRI010000030.1:0-30105 GCA_040394915.1 Sphingobacterium sp. | reverse complement strand
GTAAAAACGCATGTTGGGTTCCTGGAACCGACCATGCCTCGATTGCTACGGAGGCTAAAGTCGTCGCTATGCTAAAGGAAAAAGGAATCGATAAAAAGTCCATTACACGAGAAGAGTTTTTAAAATACGCTTGGGAATGGAAAGAAAAATACGGGGGCATTATTTTAAAGCAGTTAGAAAAGCTGGGGGCATCATGCGATTGGGATCGTACGAAATTCACCATGGATCCCGACCTTTCCGAAGCAGTAATCGATACCTTTATTAAGTTTTATAAAGAGGGTTACATCTACCGAGGTGTTCGTATGGTAAACTGGGACCCACAGGGAAAAACGGCTTTATCTGACGAAGAAGTAATTCGTAAGGAAGTGAATCAAAAGCTTTACTACGTTCGATATCAGGTAAAGGACAGTAACGAATATATCATCATTGCGACGACTCGTCCGGAGACAATTATGGCTGATACAGCAATCTGTATTAACCCCTTGGATGAGCGCTATAAGCATCTACAAGGAAAGTCGGTTTTAGTTCCTTTAGTGAACCGCGAGATTCCTGTAATCCAAGATGAATACGTAGAGATGGAGTTTGGTACAGGTTGTTTAAAAGTGACACCTGCCCATGACTTAAACGACTACGAGTTGGGACAGAAACATAATTTAGAAGTGATCGACATTCTCAATGATGACGGAACGTTAAATGAGAAAGCCCAAATATTAGTTGGCGAAGATCGTTTTGTTGCTCGTAAAAAGATAATTGCTTTATTAGAAGAAGCGGGACAGATTGAGAAGATTGAAGATTACAAATCACAAGTTGGTTTCTCGGAACGTACAGACGCTGTAATCGAACCCAAACTTTCCATGCAATGGTTCTTAAAGATGGATCACCTCGCAAAACCAGCACTTGAATACGTAGAAAACGGAGAAATCAAATTGATTCCAGACAAATTCTTCGCTTCCTATAAGCATTGGATGGAGAATGTTAAGGACTGGTGTATATCTCGTCAATTATGGTGGGGACAACGAATTCCAGCATGGTTCAACGAGAAAAATGAATGGGTAGTTGCCAAAACTGAAGAGGAAGCCCTTGAAGAACTTACCAAACAAGGAAAATCCACAGCAGGAATTCGTCAAGAAGATGATGTTTTGGATACTTGGTTCTCTTCAGGACTATGGCCTTTATCGGTATTCGACGGTGTGAGAAATCCTGAGAATGAAGAATTCAAATACTATTATCCTACGAATGATTTAGTAACCGCACCAGAGATCTTATTCTTTTGGGTGGCACGTATGATCATTATGGGACATGACTATACGCAGAAGCCTCCTTTCCGCAATGTATACCTAACAGGTATTGTGCGTGATAAATTAGGCCGCAAAATGTCGAAATCATTAGGTAACTCGCCTGACCCGATTGAGTTAATGGAGCAATACGGAACAGACGGGGTTCGCGTCGGTATGTTGCTTTCTTCACCAGCCGGCAATGATTTAATGTTCGACGTTTCTTATTGTGAGCAAGGGCGTAATTTTGCAAATAAGATTTGGAATGCTTTCCGCTTAGTAAAAGGCTGGGAAACGAGCGATTCACCGGCTACCGCTGCACAGAAAACTGCTGCAGAATGGTTTGAGAGTCGTTTCAATCAAGCATTAGTAGAAATTGATGAGCATTTTGCCAACTATCGTCTTTCAGATGCATTAATGGCAACTTACAAGTTAATCTGGGATGATTTCTGTGCCTGGTATCTCGAACTTGTCAAACCTGCTTATCAAACTGCAATTGAAGCGGAGACTTTAGAAACAGTAAAAAGATTATTTCAAAAGGTATTAAAGCTTGCTCATCCATTTATGCCTTTCTTAACGGAAGAACTATGGCACGATGAAATCTTCGGACAACGTGATGCCAATGACTGTATTATCGTCGCTGAATTTCCTTCTGCAGAAGCCTACAATGAAAAAATCATTAAAGATTTCAGTGTAGTTCAACAGATTATTTCTGAGGTTCGTAATATTCGTAATTCTAAAGGTATTTCCCCAAAAATCGCGCTTCCTTTAGCAATCAATGCTGCAGAAGTGGATTATGAAAAATACAAGGAGAATATCATTAAGCTTGCCAACATAGAGACGCTAAGTTTCGTTAATGATAAGGTTTCAGGGGCTGTCAGTTTCCTTGCCGGAAAGAACGAGTGTTATGTAGCGCTAGAAAATAATATTGATGTAGATGCTGAGAAAGAGCGTATCAGCAAAGAGATTGAATATCTAAAAGGATTCTTAAATGCCGTTGATAAGAAATTATCAAATGAACGATTTGTTCAAAATGCGAAGCCAGAAATCGTAGAAAACGAAAAGAATAAAAAGGCTGATGCAGAGGCGAAGATCCAAATCCTCGAAGAGAGTTTGGTTAGCTTAGGCTAATTTCGATAAAAAAGAATGTTAAAGGGCTATTGATATCAATAGCCCTTTAACATTTATATTGCGGGTGGTTTTTAACTGGCTAGACATGGAGACGCTTAAAAACAAACGTAATATATTAAGCCTAAATTTAACAATATGCCCCATTGGCAAGCTTTAACCATTATTCGCCGAACCTTTCAACATCAATATACCGCAAACGGAAAAAACAACAGCTAAACAACCATATCGCAGCGCAGCTACAATCCTTTGCCTATAGAAAACCTCACCTTCCAAGCTTCGCTTCATCTCAAAAAATATGGTAATCGCTCTTGCTATAACTTACTTATATCCAAGATTTTCATTATATTTACTAAACTATTGACTATTTAATCAAAATATTCAAACATATAAATTTAATCTAGTATGGAAACAAGTTTTATTAAAACCATTAAAAGCTCGATAAAACAATGGTACATCCCATTGGTTGTCGGCATTCTATTAATCATTTTAGGAATATATACATTAGCAACGCCCTTAGCATCCTATTTAACCTTAGCGACCATTTTTAGCATGTATTTCCTTTTTTCTGGTTTGATGGAAATCATTTTTGCGATTAATAACAAAAATGAGGTTGAAGGATGGGGATGGTATTTGGCTGGAGGTATACTCAATGCCCTATTCGGTTGTATTTTGCTAGGAAACCCTGCTATATCGATGGCTACTTTACCGCTAGTGTTGGGCTTCTATTCGCTTTTCAAATCATTTCAATTATTATCTGTTTCATTGGATATGAAAAACTATGGTATTAAAAATTGGGGTTGGATCACCACATTCAGTGTATTGGGTATCTTATTTAGCTTTGTACTCATTTGGAATCCAATATTTGCCGGCCTTACCTTAGTTTATTGGACTGGCTTTGCCATCATTTCTGCGGGACTTGCATCGATTGTTCTTTCGTTTCAACTGAAGCGCTTGAAGACTGTAGCCAATAAAGTATCGGAAGATTGGAAAAATCGATTCGAAGATTTGAAAAATGAATATTACCGCAGCATTAAGGACAAATAAGGGCTCCCTATATCTGTCTATTTGTAAATAAAAACAGGAAGAAGGTTATCAATTTAGGTAGCCTTCTTTCTTTATATAACTACAGTCTACTTCCCTTTCAAACCCAATTCAAATCCCTTTCAAAACCCTTTCACTCGCCTCTCAAATGGGCCATGATTTGTGATTGATTTTGCTCAACAATTGTTATTTATTACAACAATCTCGATTTATTGTCTTTCAATAATATTCCATTTGACGATGTTGTGACTATTTCATCGAAATTTAACCTTGGAATACCTTTTTTAACGATTATCTTTAAGCAGATTTTGATGTCCTTAATCAAATAAAAAACTAAAAATTCGAAGATGGCAAATAGAAGAAATTTCATCAAAAACAGCTTAGGATTAGCAGCAGGTGTTTTACTTGCAAAGAATTCAAACGCAACAGCGAGTCTATCCAGCTTAGGTCAAACTGGATTCAAGTTTGAGCAAGTTCCCTTAGGCTATGCTTACAATGCGTTGGAAGGTGCTATCGATGCTACCACGATGCAAATACACTACGAAAAACATTACGGTACGTATGTAAAAAATGCGAACGACGCTTTAGTAGAAGAAAAAGTTCAAGCGAAAGATGCAAAAGCAATTTTTGCTTCAATGGATAAATACAGTTCAAAATTGAGAAACAATGCGGGTGGTGCCTTTAATCACGCAATGTTCTGGACACTATTACGTTCGCCTAAAGTAGATAACAAACCTACTGGCAGTGTACTACAAGCGATCAATAAAGATTTCGGTGGATTTGACCAATTTAAGGAGCAATTTGCAAAAGCGGCAACTTCACAATTTGGTTCAGGATGGGCTTGGCTGGTTGTCGAGAATGGAAAATTGAAAGTAGGCGGAACTGCAAATCAAGACAACCCTTTGATGAAAGGCGTGGCATTACAAGGAAAACCGATTTTAGGTTTGGATGTCTGGGAACATGCTTATTATTTAAAATACCAAAATAAACGTCCTGATTATGTGGGAAATTTTTGGTCTATCGTCAATTGGGATCAAGTACAAAAATACTACGACGCTAAATAAACATTAGTTTTGTTTTGAGTCGCGCTGACTAGGCGCAATATAGATAAATCGAAAGGTCGATTAATAGCTAACATGCTAATTAATCGACCTTTCGCTCTTAAATGAACCGAAACCGTTTACTCGCTCTTACTATCATCGTTACGAACGAGCTTTTCCATCTCTATTTTCGGTGGTATTAATTTGTACACCACAGGCGTCACGATACGCGATAAGAGTGTAGAACTAATCAAACCGCCAATCATAACGATCGCTAAAGGTGAAATGAGCGGATTCGATGACCATGCAATCGGCATCAATCCCCCTATGGCCGTCAAAGAAGTTAAGATAATTGGAAGGAAGCGTATTTCCCCAGCTTGCTCAATCGCATCATTCAAAGCCACTCCTTCTCTTCTCAACTGATTCGTAAAGTCAACCAATAAGATGGTGTTCTTTACTTCTATCCCGGCTAACGCCACAATCCCAATGGTCGCAACAAATGACAAGGTATTTCCGGTGAGCAATAAGGCAATTACCGCACCGACAATACCTAACGGAATGACCGAAAGGACGATCAACGTGCTTTTGAATGTTTTAAACTCGAGAATCAGTACCGCTATAAACATAAATACGGTAATTAATATAATTGTACCGAATCCTCCGAAAGCCGTTTCTCGGCTCTCCACCTCTCCGCCCATTTCGTAGGTATAACCGTTTGGCAAAGGAAACTTCTCCATTTGTTCAATCACCGCATTAATCACTTCATCATTACTATAGCCTTTGGCAACGAAAGAATTGACAGAAACGGTACGCTCCTTATTAATATGGTAAATATTGGATGGCGATACTTCGAAAGTCAAGCTCGCTAATTGAGCAAGTGGAATTGCTTTCCCAGCGACGTTGTCGACGAATACACCTTCTAAAGTCTCGATCGTAGCATCTTTGGCACGCGGTACTGAAACGACAATCTGATAATCATTATCGTCTTTATTCGGATCCGAATAGGTGCCCACCGTATATCCTGCTAATGCAACACGAATGGTTTGGTCGATTGACGAGGTGGGTACACCAAGGGCCATCGCTTTCTCACGATTGATATTGACACGTAGGTCAGTTTTGTTATTCTTAATCGGATTATTGACATATTCCGATCCGGCTGTATTCTTTAGTAGCTCTTCGACTTGAGCAGCCAGGTTTCGTAGTGTGTCTAAATTATCCCCAAAAATGCGTACCTCTACTGGCGAAATCACTGGAACACCTTGCTCAAAGTTGCGAACCTCAACCTTCGCTCCCAAATAAGGTGTCCATTGCTTCCTTAATTGTTCAATCATTTCAATTTTTTTATCCGATTTGACATCATCATGCAGTTGGACAAAAATATCAGCATACGAAACGTTTTCCTGTCCTTGTTGCATATTGTAATACACTCTCGGGTTTCCCTTTCCCACATTCGACGTAAAATACTTTACCTCCGGCATCGCTTTTAGTTGTTGCTCGATATCTTTCGTAATTCGGTTGGTCGTCTCCAAATTATCCTGTAACTCACTGTTAATATGAATCATGAACTGTGGTTTCTCAGATGGTGGGAACAAACTGAAGCCAACGACAGGAATCAAAGCTAGCGAACCTAAGAATATTGCTAAAGCGATCAAGGTTGTTCGACCGGGATGCTTCAATGCTTTATCTAAGAAGACGCCATAGCTTTTATGGATGATATTTTGCATCCCCCTAAGGATTGCATTTCCACCTTCATGTTCGTGCGACTTCAAGAGTTTACTGGCAAGAAATGGAACAACGAGTAAAGCAATTAACATGGATCCGATTACGGAGGTTATGACGGCAATTGGCATGGAACGTATAAATTCACCGGCCATTTCGGGCATAAAGACCAGAGGCATAAACGCAATAACGAGCGTAACGGTACAACCTAGCACAGCCAAGGCAATCTGCTCGGTACCTTTGATCGATGCCTCCAAGCGACTATAGCCTTCGCGCATCCAACGTTCGATGTTCTCCACAACGACGATACTGTCATCAACGACTAAACCAAGGGCTACAACAAACCCAACAATACTCAATTGGTTCAGCGAATAGCCGAAAGAATTCATGGCAATGACTCCTATGCCTAACGAAAGTGGAATGGCAATCATAACAACTAAAGATGCCCGAGTACCCAAGGGCAATAATGTAAAAAGCACTAATACAATTGCTATAGCGAAGTCTATTCCCAATCCACTCAGTCTATTGTTGACATTATTCGCTTGATCAAAATTCACAATCATATCCACATTCTCTGGAAGGGAATGCTCAAACTTATCTAAGACTTTCTGATAGTCTTTTTGCGTGTCCGATATATTCTTTCCTATTTTTTGAGCCGCATTGATTAGTATCGCATTGTATCCATTTAGACGAGTGATATGATTGTTCGTTGCAAAAGTTGGGTAGATTGTCGCGACCTCTTTGAGCATTATATTTTTGCCTTGTCCGCTGGCGATAATGGTATTCTTAATATCATCAATTTGCTGATAATTACCGGATGTTTTCACGCTAAAAGTCTTGTTTCCTGCATTTACCGAACCGGCAGGAATATTTTGATTTTCACTTTGAACCGCTTGAATAATGCGATTCGTCGGTATCCCTAATTCTGCAATTTTTGCTTGATCGATATCAATCCGAATTTGTTGATTAGGTAGTCCTGAGATTTCGACCTCCTTCAGTGATTTTACTTTTTCAAGTTCCTGCTTAAGCTTATCGGCTAAACCTTTCATGGTCGATTGAGATGCATTCTCAGATACGAGTGCCAGCTGTATAACAGAGACATTTGTCGGGTCAATCTTTTGGACTTCCATGCTGTAGATATTATCGGGGAGCTCCGGTCCAGCAGCATTTAGTTCACGTACAAGTTCTTGATATTTATCGTCATAATTGGTCCCATATTCAAACTCTACAAAAAAGAAGGCAACGCTATTATTGATGGTCGTTTTAATTCGCTTGATATCATCTAAACCATAGAAGCGCGCTTCCAAAGGTTTTACAATCAGTTGTTCCATATCCTTCGGATTGGTACCTGGTTGCACAACGATTACGGGGAAGCTTACGGCTTTCATATCGGGATCTTCTGCACGCGGCATCGTCATCAGGGATGTTGCGGCTACCAACATGATCATCAAAACCATGATCATCGTGAATTGGAAGTTCTTTATCGGATATTTAATCAAACTCATGCCTTATCCTTTTATTTTTTGACCATGATTGGAGAACCGTCTTGTAGATATGGCGATCCAGATATAATTAGTGCACTGGCGTCCTCTAAACCCGCAGAGATTAAAACTTCATCCTTTTCAATAGAAGCTACCGTCACTTTTTGCTTCTTGGCCGTCTTACCGTCGACACTCACAAAAACATATCCTTCAGAACCATTACCATCTAATAAAGCTGAAAATGGTATTCGCCAGTTCGTGTGGGTTACTCCTGGATTTACTTCAATCTGCGATTTACCGAAAACCCCAGAAGCAAGCTTACCGCTCGGCTTTTCTTGCAGGACTAAATGTATACTGAAGGTCCCCGACTGCGGATCCAAACCTTCGGATTTCTTGGCAACACGCGCTTGTAGCGTCGTATTAGGGATGGCGTCAGTTTGTATACTGGCTTTATCCCCTACTTTTATAAGCGCCCATTGACTATCGCTCACACCAACTTTTAACATCCATGTCCCATTATTGGCACCATTCACTTGTAACACGGGTGTTCCTGGCCCCACAACTTGTCCTTCATTGGCAAGTTTCGCTAACACATAACCCGATACAGGGGAATGAATCTGTGAATACTGTTGATTAAACCCGACCGATTTTAAGTCCTCTTGCGCAACGGCAAGCGCGGTTTTTGCATTTTGCAATTGTTCAAGCGTAGCAACACTATCTCGGTATAGTTTCTCGGCTCTTTCATAGTCGCGTTTTGCCTTTTCTACGCCTAAGCGTGCCTGTCCGGCTTTGGCGTCTACCTCTGAAGTATGTACCGCCGCCAACACTTGTCCTTTCCGCACAGGATCCCCTTCTTTCACAAAAACACGGGAGATAACTCCCCCATTCTTAAATCCTAAGAGCGTCTCATCGTCGGTTGTAAAGACACCCGTTGCTTCGATCGTTGTTGCATTCCCGTTTTGTTGAAGCGGAATTAACTTTACCGGTATCGTGTCCTGCACAGGGATTCCTGCAGTTCTTTTTTCCTGATGACAGCTGCTAAATAATACGATGGCTAAAGCAATACTTGTAAGGTTTGTTTTCATGTGGACATTAGTTTAATGGATAGCTTGCGGTTTCTCTTTCAAATTTCGCGGCAGCGGACAGTAATTTGAACGCGGCTATATTGTGCGCGAGTTTCGCATTGGTATACTGCGAACGGGCGTCTATTGTTTCTAAGTAAGTATTAACCCCCTCATTGAACCCGCGTTGTATTAATCGCTGGTAAGTTGCGGCGGCATCCATCTGGATCTTTGAACTTTCGAAATTCTTTTGGGTAGCGACGAGTTCATTTTTAGCCATTTGTGCGGAAAGCTCAAGCTTCTGTTTTGCCTGCGCCAATTTGTTCTCCGCCTCTGCTACTGCGATTTGACCTTCTTGGATCTTTAAGCGGTTTCTATTGCCCGCAAAAATCGGAAAGCTCAATTGAGCGCCAACCATATAATACTGGGATTTGCTACTTACGCGTAATCCTTCCGCTTGCGATCCAAGATCTAAAAATGCACTTAGCTTAGGCACAAATACTTGTTTATTCATAGCAAGTACCGTCTCCTGGATTGCAATGTTGTCGCTTAAGGATTTCAACTCTTCTCTTCCTTCAATCTCGACAGATAAGGTCTCGGGGGAATTTCCTTCTATCGACCCTTGCACTGCAAGCGCGTCAATTTTAGCGGTCGCGCTACGGTTCAATAAAGCATTGAAATAATATTGGGCGTTTAGCAATTGTTGTTCCGCCTCCGCTAACTTCGATTCCTGTTGTGCTATTTCCGCATTTGCCCGGATAACGTATGCTGGCAAGCCCTTTCCGGCCTCTAAAAGTTTCTGATTGACACGCTTGCCTTCATTGGCTAGGCTAATAGCATTCTTATAGATGGAGACCGCATCAAGCGCACTTAAATAATTAAAATAAGCAACTTTAATATCTTTGACCAACTCCCGTTGATACAGTTCTATTTCTCGCTTAGACATTTTCAATACCTGTTCACGTATCGTTTTATTATGTTTAAGATCAGTGTTAATAATAGGAACCGCGGTTCTAATCTTCGCATCATAATAGTTCTTGGGAAGGAAATTGATCTTCTCATTCGCTATTTGTGGAAAGTTCTGCGAATTGGTCAGTTGGTTTAACGTCGCGTAGACCGGGTTTAACATATCGCCGACTGGTAAATCAATCGAACGCCCCCTATCTGCATGCGAGTAGGTCAGGTCGAACGTAATATTAGGTAGAAACATACTGCGGGCTACTTCTAAGCCGTTCATCGCTTTCTTCAAGGATAAATCCTTCTCGACAAGTACCAAATTACTATCTAGCCCTTGTCGGATGTAGGTATCCAAAATAGACTCTTGCGCGCTGGTCATCTTCCCTAGCAAGAGAAACAACATGAGAATAGGGTAATGAATATTTACTGCTTTCATTATTAACAGTGTTAAGTTATTGTGAATTTTTATTTTTTAGACTGCTCGATAAATGCGACGAACACTTCAAATGCTTTATTAACCAATTCCCTTACACTGAGGTCGAGTGCTAAATTTTCAGCAATCTTACTCATATGCTCGGAGAGATATAAGGTCACCAGACCATGCACTGCACCCCAGGTTTGCAGGGCTACAAAATTCCCATCTAAACCTTTAAACCAGCCTTGCTCCTGACATTGAGCTACTGTTCCGCGCAGGAAATCAAATGCTCGCTCGCCTTCGGGCCATTGCTCCTGAGCACAATGCGTGTCTAAAAAGGTCATCGGCTCTTTCATCATAAACATAACTTGATAATAATCAGGGTTTCGAAAGGCAAAGTCTATATAAACTCGACCTAAGGCTTTAATACGTTGGAAGGGATCATCAACAGATTCCAGCGCGACAAATTGTTGCCTCAACAGCTGGAAACCTTCTCTATGGAGCGCATAAACAATGTCGTTTTTGTCTTTGTAATACAAGTAGATGGTTGTTGGGCTAAACCCGATCTCTTTAGCTATTTTTCGAATTGAGGTAGCTTCATAGCCCTCCTGCACAAATAACTTCTTCGCGGCCTCGAGGATCGATATTTTAAGATCCTCTTTATGCTTTTGTTGTCTCTGTTTGATATCCGCCATATAAAACAAAACTACTTAACAGTGTTAAGTAGTCAAAAGCATGACGTATATTCAGACATTAAAATGACAAATAAAAAAGGGGCTGTTTAATAAACAGCCCCTTCAAACTAACCACAACTAATCTTCTTACTTAACCTCTATAAGTCTTTTTGCAACAATCGCTTCTTCCTTTTTACCAATTTTCACGGTTAAGACCCCACTCTCGTAACTCGCATCGATATTAGCGTAGTCAACGATTTCAGGTAAGGTGAAGGATCTAGAAAAGGAAGTATAGCTAAATTCTTTTTTGCTATAAACTTTCCCGTTTTCTTCTTTTTCTTCTTGCTTTTCTACAGAAATCGAAATAATGTTTTTATCTACATTAATCTTGAAATCTGATTTTTGTAAACCGGGTGCTGCAACTTCGATACTGAATGCATCAGCGGATTCCGTAATGTTTACTGCAGGAACTCGCGTAACTAAACGATCTGAGATAAAAGAATCGTTGAATAAGTTGTCGAACACATTGTTAACAAATGGATTCACTGCATCTGTGTTGTAAGATTTTCCAGGTAATTTAATTAATGCCATAATATATTTCCTCCTTATATTTTTACTTATTTATTTACTATTCTTTACAAATACATTTCGTATTATTCAACTTACATACCAAAGCAAATAGCACTATATTTATCTGCTATTTTGGCATAAACTAAGTTAAACAACAAGTCAAAATGTCCGAATCTACAGTTAATAGACGCCTTCTTATAAATGGAATAACGTTAAAACGGAGTGAATTATATGTGTTAATGAAAGTTTAACGTTGGAAATCGAGCGATACAACCGAACTAGCTAGGTCACCACCAAAGGGAGGGTTCATCTTTTTAATACTAATGGTAATCTGTTCAATATCCGCATAATCTTCTAGAAGCTTATTTAAAATATCTTCAGCCGCAGACTCCAAAAGCTTCCGGCGCGGACTCATAACCTCCGAGAGAATACGATACAAGTCCTCGTAATTCAGTGTATTTGAAATGTCTTCAGAATCAGGGTTTTTAAAAGGGAAACTTACAGATACGTTTACAAAAAATTCATTTCCTAATAGTTGTTCTTCCTCGTAATATCCGATAGGTGAAAAAAAACGAACGTTTTCAAGAGCGATTTTCTGTGTTATTCGAGCCATTATCTAAAAGTTTTAACGGGTGATGTGAAATAAAATTAGACATATTTCTTATATTAACCTAAAATAACTTAAACCTATGTACAAATACAGCTTATTATTAGCGTCTCTAGCTTTTGCGCTAAATTCGAATGCGCAGACTAAATTCCAACCGCAAGACACTGAGTTTTATGAACCGAAGGTTCGTGTAGTAAATACAAAATCCAATGCTGCCCCTAGCGATGCGATTGTTCTGTTTGATGGCAGCAACTTAAATGAATGGGTTAGTGACAAGGACAAAACAAGTGCTCCGCAATGGACTGTAAAAAATGGTGTGCTGACTGTTGCGCCAAAAACTGGTGGCATACAGACGAAGCGAAAGTTCGGTGATATCCAACTTCATATTGAATGGAAGAGTCCCGAAGTTATCAAGGGTGAAGGACAAGGAAGAGGTAATAGCGGATTGTTTTTAAGCGATGGGGCTTATGAGATTCAAATTTTGGATAATGATGATAATAAAACATACGTCAATGGACAAGCAGGAAGCCTTTATAAGCAAACACCTCCATTAGTGGAAGTTCGTAAGCCGGAAAATGGATGGCATACATACGATGTATTGTATACTGCTCCAAAATTCAATAAGGATGGGCACTTAATTAAACGCGGTCAAGTAACCCTATTACATAATGGCGTTGTCGTACAGTATAACACAGAACTTCAGGGTACGACAGAATATATTGGGCTACCGAAGCTTAAAGTCCATGGACCTGGTTCTATTTCGCTACAAGATCATGGTGATTTAGTAAGCTTTAGAAATATTTGGGTAAGGGAACTATAGCGAGTCTCATCTTATTAGCTAGCGACTAGCTGATAATAAAAAACAAAAGAGCCGTATTAAATACGGCTCTTGGTTTTCTAGTCTTTTAACAGCTTGACTTCATATAAATCTTTTCTGCGATCTCGAAGTATTTTCACTGTTCCATATTCATTTAAATCTTTTAATGCATAAAGATCTACGTCGGCAATAAGCACCATTTCAGTGTTTGGCGTTGCTTCAGCTTTTATCGCATTATTAGGAAACGCAAAGTCGGATGGTGTGAACACTGCTGATTGAGAATATTGAATATCCATGTTATTCACCCTTGGCAAGTTTCCGACAGAACCCGCAATAGCAACATAACATTCATTTTCAATAGCTCTCGCTTGCGCACATGAACGAACACGAATATAACCGTTCTGCGTATCCGTCATAAATGGTACAAATAGAATTTGCATTCCCTGGTCAGCCAATATACGTCCAAGTTCTGGGAATTCGACGTCGTAACAGATCAGTAAACCTATTTTTCCGCAGTCGGTATCAAAAACTTTAATCTCATTTCCGCCCACTAGACCATAGTACTTCATCTCATTCGGCGTAATATGCACCTTTTTATAATAATCTAAACTACCATTGCGATGGCACAGGTAGGAAACATTATAAAGCTTTCCTCGCTCCATTACCGGCATAGACCCCGCGATAATATTGACATTATAAGAAACTGCAAACTGTTGTATTTTCTCTATAATCTCTTTGGTATGTTCTGCCAGTTTTTCCATGGCCATACGTTCTGGGAGCTCGTTGTAAGGGCTCATCAATGGTGTGTTGAAGAACTCCGGAAACATAATAAAATCCGTTCCGTAGTCGCTGACGGTATCGACGAAGAATTCTACCTGATCATAAAACTCCTGAATATCTTTTAGCAATCGCATTTGCCATTGCACAAGCCCCAAGCGTATTGTCCGCTTGGATGCAGATACTGAACGGGAATCTGGCTCGTAATAGATGTTATTCCATTCCAGCAAAGTCGCCACTTCCTTCGATTCTGAATCTTCGGGGAGGTAGTTTTTTAATACTTTTTTAACGTGGAAATCATTCGACAACTGAAACGTTAAGGTAGGATCGTAAATTTCTTTACGTTTGACTTTCTCAATATAAGTACGCGGCGTCATTGAATCCGAGTAATTATGGTAGTTTGGAATACGCCCTCCTGCAACAATACGTTGCAAGTTCATCTCTTCACATAATTCCTTACGCGCATCATATAATCTTCGACCTAATCGTAGTGACCGGTAATCGGGATGCACAAATACTTCGATCCCATACATGGTATCTCCTTCGTAATCATGCTTATCAAATTTACCATCATCAATAATCGAATAATATTTATCGTATATATTGGTTTTACTGGAGTCGATAATAATTGATAATGCACACGCTACAACTTTCCCATTGACTTCTACGGCAATTTGCCCCTCAGGGAAAATATCTATTAAATCAACTATATTCTCTTTTGTCCAAGCATCCCCAACTAATCCATGATAAGCCTCCTCCATGGAAGACTTTAAATCCTTGTAATCTCGTTTACTAAGGTTTCTTACTTTAATATCCATATGTTAATGATTATTATGCAAAAGCCATTCCAGTTCTTAAAACAGATATATTCGATTTAGAATCCTAGATAAAATATCGCTTCAGTCATTCCTGTTCAATGTTTAGTTTTCGGGAATTCACAGCTCCGGTTATATGTATCTTAATCAAAGTCTATAAATGCTTCCTCTTTATAACCAACTGGCCGATCATCCTCATCTAATACCCAGGCTTCATGTTGAGAAGATTTAGGGCTTACATTAAAGCCCGACACAATTAACTTGAATCCATTTTCAAACAGTGTATAGTATCCACAAGGAAAAGCCTGATATCCATTAGAAAGCAAAACCGCTTCGGGCTGCCGGACCCCATAGTCCACTGCCTTTTGTCCCTTGATAAAGCGTTCGAAAGCTTCTTCAAATGTCATTGCATTAAAGAGTTCTTCCATATTAAATGAATATTGTGTAGAAAATTCTAGGTTAAAATTACTGGTAGTGGCTGACAAGCCCTGTTTTATCAGGCTAAAACTTATCCTCCGATTCATTCCACATAAAGATAAAATTTATCTACACATTAATAAAAAAAGCATCCAATCCTTGGATGCTTTTTCTGTCTCTTAAAATACGCTAAAAAAGATTATGCCTCTCCTTTCGGGCCACCAAAGTTTAGTGGAAAAGGGACATCTTTAGAATCTATTTTCCCGTTCTGACCTTCGAAACGATTGATATTATCTTGCAATGCGTTCATCAGACGTTTAGCATGCTCTGGTGTCAATACGATTCTTGATTTTACTTTTGCCTTTGGTACTCCGGGCATAATGCGCACAAAGTCTATAACGAATTCTGTGTTAGAATGTGTAATGATCGCTAAGTTAGAATATACCCCCTCAGCAATTTCTTCACTAAGCTCTATGCTAATCTCTTGCGCCTCCGGGTTATTGAAATTATTATCTTCCATGGTTTGTTCGATTGTTTATTATTATTTGCTGAATGTTCTAAAATCTTGATCTTTCTCAATAGAGCGAAGCACCTCATAAATCAATTTAATGACATTATCGACGTCATCTTTATGTACCATCTCCACGGTGGTGTGCATATAACGTAAAGGTAATGAAATTAGTGCGGAAGGTACTCCCCCATTCGAATAGGCGAAAGCATCGGTATCTGTTCCGGTAAATCTAGACGACGCTTGACGTTGAATAGGAATGTTGTTTTTATGAGCAACATCAATTAACTGCCTGTTCAAATTAATTTGTACGGCAGGAGCATACGATACAACAGGTCCTTTACCACAGGCTAAGTCACCTTGGGTTATCTTGTTAATCATTGGCGTATTGGTATCATGTGTCACATCGGTTACGATAGCAACATTGGGTTTAATATGCTGAGCGATCATTTCTGCACCGCGTAAACCTATCTCTTCTTGTACAGAATTCACAATATATAACCCAAAAGGAAGCTTCTGCTTGTTTTCAGAAAGCAATCTGGCAACTTCTGCTATCATAAAGCCACCAGCACGATTATCCAATGCACGCCCAACATAGTAACGATCATTTAATATCATAAACTCGTCCTCATAGGTAATGACACAACCGACATGGATCCCCAACTCTTCAACCTCCTCTTTCGATGTGCATCCACAATCTAAAAAGATGTTCTTCAAGGTTGGCGCCTCTTCTTTTTCTCCGGAGCGCGTATGAATTGCAGGCCAACCAAAAACTGCCTTTACGATCCCTTTATCGGTATGGATATTGACGCGCTTCGATGGCGCAATCTGATGATCCGATCCGCCATTGCGAATCACATAGATGAGACCATCTTTCGATATATAATTTACAAACCAAGATATCTCATCAGCATGCGCTTCGATCACAACTTTATAACTTGCTTTGGGATTGATAATACCTACAGCAGTCCCGTAGTTATCGATATATGTTTCATCCACATAAGGTTTTAAATAATCTAACCACATGCGTTGTCCAGCCCATTCGAAACCTGTAGGCGAAGGGTTATTAATATATTTTTCAAAAAAAGCCAATGATTCCGCAGTCACAACAGTACCAAGCGAATCCTCTTTAATCTTCTTCTTTGCCATCTTTTTCTTGTTAAGTTTTGCAAAATAAGTATTTCCTTAATTTTCGCAAAAATAAAAACCGAAACCTTATCTTTACCGAACATTAAACACAATTATGCAGGATTTATTAAGCTATATTATTTGGGATCCTAAGCCTGAAATATTCAAAATAGGTGCATTCGGCCTCCGGTACTATTCAATTTGTTGGCTTCTCGCATTTGCGGCCTCTTATTACTTTATGCTTAAGGTATTTAAGAGAGAGAATGTATCACAAGATCTTTTAGATAAACTGACCATTTATATTTTCGTCGGAACTTTAATTGGCGCTCGCTTAGGGCACTGCTTGTTTTACGACTTCGAATATTACAAAGACCACATCTTAGAAATATTTATCCCTTTCCAAAAAGACCCGTCAGGAAATTGGCATATGACCGGCTTTACAGGACTTGCTAGTCATGGTGGTGCTATTGGTATTCTTACAGCAATGTGGTTATTCTGCCGAAATACCAAAACGAATTTCATGTGGTTAGCTGATCGACTGGTACTCGTTGTACCAATCGCAGGCGCCTTTATTCGTCTAGGTAACTTCTTCAACTCCGAGATAATTGGAAATCCGACAGAGCTCCCATGGGCAGTTGTATTTAGCAATATTGACAATATCCCAAGACATCCAGCGCAGATGTATGAATGTATCGCTTATCTGATCATTTTTATCATTTTATGGTCGATGTATCAGAAAAACGCGAAACCAATTCCAGGAAAACTATTCGGGCTTTTCTTAATTCTACTATTCGGTGCTCGGTTTATAATCGAATACGTAAAGATAGATCAAGTAGCTTTCGAGGCTGGAATGATATTAAACATGGGGCAAATACTAAGCATCCCATTTATCCTAGTTGGAATATTTTTGTTACTTCGAAAACCAAAAGAGACAAAAAGCGTTTAAAACAGTACATTTGCCCTCCCGAAAACGAGGGCATTTTTTTTATCCTATGCAAAAACTAAGAAACAATAGAAAGATCACCCTGCTGATCCTCGGACTGCTTTCCGCAATCGGACCATTTTCAATCGACATGTATCTCCCCGCGTTTGAGAATATCGCTGCTGATTTTAATAGTCCGCTCGAAAAAGTGCAGTTATCCTTAACCAGCTTTTTCATCGGTATCGCTTTTGGGCAGGTTATATATGGCCCACTTTTGGATCGATATGGCCGGAAAAAACCGCTTCTAGTAGGTTTAGGGATTTATATTGTAGCGTCCATACTATGTGTTTTTACACGCGATATTAATCACCTAATCTTTCTTCGCTTTTTACAAGCCCTAGGAAGCTGTGGAGGTATGGTTGGTGCCCGAGCTATGGTAACCGATTATTACAACAGCAGAGAGGCTGCTCGCGTATTCAGCTTGCTTATGCTGGTTATTGGTATCTCTCCGATCTTAGCCCCAAGTGCTGGTGCCCTGTTCTTAAACTATTTAGATTGGCACTACATCTTCTTATTGCTTGCACTAATGGCAACATTAATCTTTGTGGGAACCTTGTTTTTGCTCCCAGAAACGTATTCTGGGAATAAAGAACTTTCCTTAGCACCAAAATCGATCGTAAAGACGTTCTGGAGTGTTTTAAGTAATAAGGTCTTTATCACTTATTGTTTAATTGGATCCATTGCCTCATCGGGAACGTATGCTTATTTAGCAGGCTCTTCCTTTGTTATTCAAAAACACTTTGGCTTAAATAAAAGTGAATACGGATTAGCATTTGCCTTTGTCGCTTCAGCGATGGTTTTAGCCACCCAATTAAACCGATGGTTATTAAGAAATAACACCAGTGCAGATATCAGCAAATATGCTAATATATGGCAGGCTGCTGTCGGAGTATCGATGATTATTGTCTTAGCAACTGGCATATTAAGTCTACCTATCCTACTCGCATTAATTTTCTTTTTCTTACTTGGATATGGTTTTATTTTCCCGAATACATCTGCCATTGCCTTGTCAGAAATGAGACACTTAGCGGGGAGTGCATCGGCGCTATTAGGCTGTTTCCAGATGGCGTTGGGAGCTTTATCTTCTGCAACCGTCAGTTTTCTACATAATGAAACACCCTGGCCCATGTTGTCGGTGATGTGCGCGGGCGCTGTAATTTCACTTATCCTGCATTTAATCGCTAGGAGAAAAGTGAAAGTAGATATCTAACAAAAATACCTCAACATAAAAGAAGCGGGCTGGTTATAAACCAAGCCCGCTTCTTTTATATTTAAATCTGGATTACAGAAGACTTTCAATCCCCAAGCGATAGCTGTCTAAGCCAAAGCCTAAAATAACCCCTTTACAACTTTTCGACAGAAAAGAGTGATGTCTAAACGACTCCCTTTGGTGAACATTAGAAATATGCACTTCGATTACTGCTGTGTTAACGGCAGCGATAGCATCTGCAATCGCTACAGAAGTATGGGTATAGGCACCAGCATTTAGAACAATTCCGTCATAACTAAAACCTACCTCATGTATTTTATCAATGATAAACCCTTCTGTATTGCTTTGGAAATATTCAAGCTCAGCCTTAGCGGCAAAGCGTTCCTGAAGGGTTTCGAAGTAAGATTCAAAAGACTGATCCCCATAGATTCCCTTTTCTCGAACACCGAGGAGATTCAAATTAGGACCGTTTAGTATTAATATTTTTTTCATGGTTTTGATTAATACGATAAAGATAACAGAATCTTACATATCACCATAGAAATTGCGGAAACTACAACGCAATCCGAAGTTAATAACCCCAGACTTTTGTGTTGGCTGATCCTCAATACGATTATATCGTTGCGTATATCCTAACTCTAATCGTAGATTATATTTCGGATTCAGTACATATGCCGCTTTGAAATCTGCATAATACAAATCGTTTTGAACACCTTGTCCAATTTTATTACCGTACGTGTTAGGCGCACTTCTGTAGGACTGGAAGATATCTCCTCCCCAGTTCACCATACCGGATGGCGTGGATTCATCTGTACCGTATCGACTGTATAAACCTTGTAGAGAAAAATCAAATCTCTTCCAGGAATAATTCGCAATACCTAACAACTCACGGAAGTTCGCTCCTCTAGGATGCGCTAAAGGCTCTCCGCGGTTGCTGTAGTTCGAAATAGAAACATAATGCTGATAAGTATATGGACGAACCATATTATATTCACCTAAAACATTCAAGTTCTTGACACCGAAAATATTGAATGCTTTCGCGCCTAACTGAGCTCCCCATTTATTGTGTATATATCCGTTATTGGCGAAAAATTCCTTCGCCGTAAATTCACCCAATAAAAACTGACCATAGACCGTCGCGTTGTCTAGCACTTTATATTTCGCATTTAAACCCAAGAACATCTTGTCCGGCGATGAGGTGTTCGAATTCTCCACTGGTCGTAAGAAAATAACGGGATTCAAATAATTAAAATCAAATCCTCGATGCCCCGCTTCATTTCTGTTTGCCCAAACAACTGACTGAAAGAATCCGATCGATAATCGATTCGTTACATTATAATCTAAATATTGAAAAGCTCCCCATTTAATACCATCGCCATAACGTCCTCCTGAATTCAAGGAATCCACCCGAGGATTCTTAGGATCTAACATATAGGCCCAAATGGAGGTGTATTGCACATTCCCAATTTTACCAGTGAACTTTAAGTGCGCGTAGTTCGAAGAAAAATCAGACAGTAGTACCGACCGATAACCATCCCCAATAAAGTTTTTATCGTAGGCTAAAGTTGCTTGGAAATAATCACTGAAATCATAGGTTAAATTTGCTGTAGCATACATCCAATCCTTTTCTTTAGCGGTATGATTTTTTGAGGCCGCTTGTCCAGGAACTAACATATTCCTGGAAACATAATCGTCAATATATTGTGGGAAAACACCTTGATTCTCGAAGAAATTACCATAAAAGGTGAATTTATCTTTAATGGTTACGCCGGCTTGAACACCGCGTGTATTTAACCAAGTTGTTCTTTTATCGCCACCCATTAGTTCCGAACCAATCTGAAAGTCAGGCAAGACATCCAAGTAAAATGTATGATCTTCTTTTTCAACCTCGATTAAATGTTCGTTGAACAACTTCCTCATGATCCAATTATCCGACATGGTTTGATTGGCTGTTTCAATTGAATCTAGCTTATCTAACAAGGCGCCTTTAAAAAGAACGGGCTTCGAAGACGTATGATAACGCGTATAAGGCGAATATAACTCTTCATTCAACTTCTGATATTGCTGATGGGAAAAGGGCTGATTTTTAATCTGTGCTTGCAATGAGTCTGCAGTTCCAATCAATAAAACCGTAGCTAATGCACCATTGATAATATGCTTCATATAATGGATTGGGTGTTTGGGGCTATTCTAACAAAAACTATTCCTAAAACACAACAAAAATACTTTTTAATTCTCATTCCTACCCTATAATAGGAGTAACATGTGCTAAAACGTTTTGTTATTTCAAAAATCAACTACAATTTGTATCTTGCTAAGGATTGAAATTATAAAACCTCACGAATTAAGATATGAAACGAAGAACATTTATTCAGAACTCGGCGCTTTTAGGCGCAGGAATGTTCGCTAGTAAGTTCTCATTTGGCGCGACGAACGCGGAGTTTCCAGTTGTCCGAACGCCCGAATCTAAAAGACACTTCAGCAGTAAAGTGATTGAAGGAATGATTAAAGAATTCCAGAAAAATGTTCATGATAAAGAATTAGGCTGGCTATTCAACAATTGTCTTCCCAATACCTTGGACACAACTGTATTTCTGGAGGACAAACCGAATAGAAAACTAACTTACGTGATCACTGGCGACATCGACGCGATGTGGCTCCGTGATAGTAGCGCCCAAGTCTGGCCTTACTTAGCCTTTATGAAGAAGGATAGGAAATTACAAGACCTAGTGCTCGGCCTCATCAATAAACAATCGGAATGTATTCTCATTGACCCTTATGCCAATGCATTCTATAATGACCCCAGTAAAAAAGGCGAATGGTTTTCGGATCACACCGCTATGAAGCCAGGCTTACATGAGCGTAAGTGGGAAATCGACTCCCTATGTTACCCGATTCGTTTAGCCTATCATTACTGGAAATTAACAAACGATATCACGCCTTTTGACGACACCTGGGTACAAGCACAGGAGTTAATTTACAAGACTTTTGTCGAACAACAACGAAAAGAAAACTTAGGCCCCTATAAATTTGAACGCACCACATCTCGCGGCACAGATACGCTGCAAGTAGATGGTTATGGTTACCCCGTTAATCCAGTAGGTTTAATTGTATCGAGTTTCCGCCCGTCGGACGACTGTAGTATTTTCCCTTTCCTGATTCCATCGAATTTGTTTGCGGTGGTTAGTTTACGTCAGTCTGCCGAGATATTGAGAAACGTCAAGAAAAACGACGAATTAGCGGCACGATTAGAAGCTCTTGCAAACGAGGTTGAAACAGCGGTTAACACCTATGGTATTGTTGACCATCCAACCCACGGAAGGGTTTACGCATTTGAGGTAGATGGTTTTGGCAGTTACCTCATGATGGACGATGCGAATGTGCCTAGTCTGCTAGCACTTCCTTATCTCGGGGCGGTTGATGTGAATGATGAGGTTTATCAACGTACGCGGGCATTTATTTTATCCGATAAAAATCCTTTCTTTTTTAAAGGAAAAGCAGGAGAAGGAATTGGCGGTCCGCATATAGGACGTGATATGATCTGGCCAATGTCAATCATCATGCGTGCTTTTACCTCGACTGATGATGCTGAAATAAAAAAATGTGTTCAGATGCTAAAAAACACACATGGCGATACCGGCTTCATGCACGAATCATTTCATGTGGACGATCCGAAGAAATTCACACGTCATTGGTTCGCCTGGACAAATACGCTGTTCGGAGAACTGATGTGGAAATTGTATCAGGAAAAACCGCATCTATTGAACGTATAAACCTAAAGGCTGTTTTCGAAGACAGCCTTTTTTTATTGACAAATGAAAAAGAAACCTCATCTTTGTGGACACATAAAAATAAATTGAACGAAGGCGTTCAATGTATGGCTATATGAACGACAATAAACAAGCAGGGCCTATTGGTATATTTGATTCTGGATACGGTGGTTTAACTGTATTTAAAGAAATATACAAGCAATTAGGTGAGTACGACTATATCTATTTAGGTGATAATGCTCGCGTTCCATATGGAACCAGATCGTTTGAGACCGTCTACGAATTCACAAAAGAGTGCGTGTTCAAGCTTTTTGATTTAGGGTGCAACCTCGTTATATTAGCCTGCAATACTGCATCCGCAAAAGCACTACGCACGATCCAACAGAATGATCTACCCCCAGGCAAAAAAGTATTAGGTGTTATACGTCCGACTTCAGAAATCGTTGATCAATTTACCAAAAGTAATAAAGTAGGAATTTTAGCAACACAGGGCACAGTTAACTCGGAGTCTTACGTCATCGAAATTAATAAATTCCACCCGAAAATTGAAGTGTTCCAACAGGCATGCCCATTCTGGGTGCCACTTGTTGAAAATAACGAGTTAGATAGTGAAGGCGCAAATTATTTTGTACAACAAGATATCGAGGAATTACTGGCACAATCCAAGGATATCGACACCATTTTATTAGCCTGCACCCATTACCCACTCTTGCTTCCAATAATTGAAAAATATGTTCCTGAGGGAATAAGAATAATTTCACAAGGGAAGCTTGTTGCAGATAGTTTAGTCGACTACTTAAAACGCCACCCTGAAGTTGAAGAGCAATGTAGTAAGGGCGGAAATCTACAATTCTTCACAACCGATGACGCCAGTGATTTCAATCAAAAGGCGAACATTTTCTTTGGGAAGAGTATCGAATCACAAAGTATTAAAGTGTAAGGTCTAATTATACGAAGCAAACTGATAAGCACGCTAGCTCTCGCAAATTGACATATGATATAAAAACAAGAAGGTCGCTTATTAAGCGACCTTCCTCTATATGTTATGTTACACACCTTTTGCTTGATAAGCAAGGGCATATAATTTCATTTGCTTAACCATGGAGAGCAATCCATTTGCGCGCGTTGGTGACAAGTGCTCTTTCAAACCGATTTGTTCTATAAAATACAAATCCGCTTCCGCTATTTCCTTTGCGGTGTGACCGGAAAGAACCTTCACCATTAAGCTCACCAAACCTTTGGTGATGACAGCATCAGAATCTGCTGTAAAAAATAACTTACCATCTTTTATCTCCGGAAAAAGCCAAACCTTTGATTGGCATCCCTTGATAATATATTGATCTTGTTTATTCGACTCCTCTATCAAGGGAAGCTCCTTTCCCAATTGGATGATGAATTCATATTTTTCCATCCAATCTTGATAGAATGCAAAATCCTCGATTAACTCGTCTTGTATTTCGTTAATTGTCATATCCTTTTATACCAACATCGCAGTCGCACGTTTTACGCCTGCCACTAATGCATCAATTTCTTCTTTTGTATTATAAACCGCTAGACTCGCGCGTACCGTTCCTGGAATTTGAAATTGATCCATTACAGGTTGTGCACAGTGATGTCCTGTACGTACCGCGATTCCTAACTTATCTAAAAGTACACCTATATCGTAAGGGTGCGTGCCATCGACCACGAAGGAAATAACCGATGATTTCGCTTTCGCGGTGCCGATAAAACGAATTCCTTCCACGGTACTTAATTGCTCAGTCGCGTAGGCCAATAGCTCATCTTCGTAAGCTTTAATATTATCAATCCCTAAATCGTTGATATAATCGATGGCAGCATTTAAGGCAATTCCAGCTTCGATATTTGGCGTGCCTGCTTCAAATTTAAATGGCAACTCATTATAAGTTGTTTTTTCGAAACTCACATCCTTAATCATATCACCACCACCCTGATAAGGAGGCATTTTATTCAACCACTCTTCCTTACCATAAAGTACGCCCACTCCTGTTGGTCCATACATTTTATGCCCGGAAAAGGCTAGAAAATCCACATCCAATTCTTGGACATCAATCTTGATATGCTGTACAGCTTGCGCTGCATCAAGTAAAACCGGTACTCCGATGGCATGTGCTTTTTGAATGATCTCACGCACTGGATTAATAGTGCCTAAAGCATTGGAAACGTAGTTGACCGATACTAATTTCGTTTTTTCGTTCAACAAGGCTTCATAGGCGTCCATATCCAGTTCACCGGCTTCATTCATCGGGATAACTTTCAAAGTCGCACCGCGATCTTCGCAGATCATTTGCCAAGGCACAATGTTCGAATGATGTTCCATTGCCGAAACGATGATTTCATCTCCCGCCTGTACAAAGGCGCGGCCATAGCATGTAGCCACCAGATTGATACTATCGGTTGTCCCTTTGGTGATGATCACTTCGTAATCATGCTTGGCATGGATGAATTCTTGTACTTTTCGACGAGTCACTTCAAAGGCATCCGTAGAAATCTGACTTAAATAATGTACGCCTCGGTGTACATTGCTATTCATATCAGTATAATACTCAAGAATCGCATCAATAACGACTTGTGGTTTCTGCGTCGTCGCACCGTTATCTAAATAAACGAGTGGCTTTGCATTCACTTGGCGTTTTAATATGGGGAAATCCGCACGGATTTTTTGAATATCTAGATTGCTCAATTTATTACGTATTAATGTGATTGCAAAGTTAACAATAATGCCTACAATCTGAGTATATATTATCTAATATAAACGTAATAATTAGCCTGCAAAGTCCAAACAAAACGGCAGTTACACTGTCTTAACGATGGACACTTGCGCTCGAACAAGCGAGATGAATTCTTAAAATATAGAACATATTTTAAATTAACTTTGATTAACTTTGTTGCAATTATGCAAGAATTACCATTAAACATACCAGAGGGCTCCAGAAAAGAGGTGATGACTTACTTAGAACCATTCATGATCAATGAGATGTCTGAGTATTTGAAACCTGTTGAACAAATGTGGCAACCTGCTGATTTCTTACCTGACTCATCGCGCGATACTTTTTTCGAGGAAGTGCGCGACTTACAGGAAAGCGCAAAAGAACTTCCATATGATCTTGTCGCTGTATTAATTGGTGACACAGTAACCGAAGAGGCGCTTCCTACTTATGAATCTTGGTTAACGATGGTCGATGAGGTTGATAAAAACGAGCAGGGTGGTTGGATGAAATGGGTACGTGCATGGACCGCAGAGGAAAATCGTCACGGCGATTTGTTGAACAAATACTTGTACCTCTCCGGTCGTATTGATATGCGACAATTTGAAATTTCTGTTCAATATTTAATTAAGGACGGATTTGATATCGGTACAGGGGCTGACCCGTACAGAAACTTCATCTATACATCGTTTCAAGAATTAGCAACAAACGTTTCTCACAGACGTGTTGCGGCGTTATCAAAGAAAAGTGGTGATAAATTACTTGCAAAAATGTGTGGAGTGATTGCGGCCGATGAAGCACGTCACGCCAAAGCATATATGTCATTTATATCGCATGCCTTTGCGGTTGACCCTTCTGAAGTAATGATTGCATTTGAAGATATGATGCGTAAAAAGATTGTTATGCCTGCGCACTTCTTACGTGAATCTGGCGAACCTCAAGGCGATGCCTTTTCACACTTTTCTGACGCAGCTCAACGCTTAGGGGTCTACACGGCAATCGACTATGTGGATATCCTCAAAGAATTAATAGCCGATTGGAAGATCGATAAGATTAGCGACCTCAACGAAAAGGGAGAAAAAGCAAGAGATTATTTAATGCGCCTTCCGGATCGTTTGTTACGCTTAGCTGATCGGATGAGTATTCCGGAAAAACAATACAACTTTAAGTGGATCTATGAATAAGCTATAGATCATTCAATGAATATAGAAGCCGTCGGAAGACGGCTTTTTTTGCTAAATACCCACTCCCCTTTTCAAGGTCGAACAATCAGCTCGCGACAACATTTTACCTGTAGAAACTCGTTTGCCTAAAAACGCATTCCTTTCACTTCCAACCGACCGCCTTCGTACTTGCTTCGTAGCTTAGCCTATGAAAGCTGACTCCTTCCCAAATAAAGTTCGTTACAACGATGTCAAAATTTTATCGATACTAGGTTAAAATAGAAATGTTTCCTAAATTTACTTGTCATACTAATAATTGTTATGCTAAAGGAATCGTTCAATCAATATTCTTTCATTCTCGATCAGACCGCCAAGCGGGTCAGACAGTTTGCCCAAAGCTCCTTCGCACAGCATGGAATTGACCTCACAGTTGATCAATGGTCTGTTCTAAAAACGTTATATGAGGAAACAGATAAAACTCATCGCGAATTAGCCACAATCTGTGGAAAGGATCAACCGACAATGACGAGAATCATTGATCTCTTGCTAAAAAAGGGCTATGTTGTGCGTGTAGAACATCCCAGTGATCGCCGCTGTTTATTATTGCAGCTGACCGCCGAAGGTAAAGCAAAAGTAGAGGATTTAGCCCCCCTAGTGAAAGCGTTTCGGATGAAAGCCTGGGAAAATCTATCGCAAGCTGATTTCGATCATTTTACGAGGATATTGAAAACTATATACAATAATCTAGAAACTAAATAAATATGATTACAACAGATATTTGTATTATCGGAGCCGGACCAGTGGGACTGTTCGCGGTATTTGAAGCCGGTTTACTGAAAATGCGTTGCCATCTAATCGATGCACTTCCGCAAATTGGGGGACAGCTATCGGAAATATACCCCCATAAACCGATATATGATATTCCCGGATATCCCAGTATTACGGCGCAGCAATTAATCGATAATCAAATGGAGCAAATCGCTCCGTTTAACCCCACATTTACGCTAGGTGAGCGCGTGGATCAATTACACAAGCTAGATGATGGCTCCTACCATGTTGTGGGGACAGAAGGCACAATTATCCATTGTCAAGTCGTTGTTATAGCCGGTGGCTTAGGTTGTTTTGAACCTAGAAAACCAGAATTAGAAAACTTAGAACAATTCGAAGGACAGAATGTTCACTATATGGTTAAGAACCCGGAGCGTTTCCGCGATCAACGAATCGTTATTGCCGGAGGTGGTGATTCGGCCTTAGATTGGACTATATTTTTGAAAGATATCGCCCGTGAAGTAACCTTGGTGCATCGCAGTGATAGTTTCCGGGGAGCACCTGATTCAGCGGAAAAAGTGTTCCATTTGGCACAGGAAGGGAAAATCAATTTGCTGCTTTCGCATAATCTAAAAAAACTACAGGGCAATGGCGTGTTAGAAAGTGTACACTTATTGAATAAATCGAAAGAAGAAGTGATTGTTTCAGCAGATCATTTTATTCCACTATACGGATTGAGTCCCAAATTAGGACCTATAGCCGACTGGGGATTAACAATCGATAAAAACGCAATAGCAGTCAACACTTTTGATTATTCGACGAATATCGAGCGTATATTCGCTATTGGCGACATCAACACTTATCCAGGCAAACTAAAGCTGATCTTGTGTGGCTATCACGAGGCAGCGCTCATGGCGCAAAGCGCTTTTAAATATGTTTATCCGGATCAAAAATTAAGTTTCAAATATACCACCGTCAATGGGGTCAATGCATTTTAAGAATGGACAATATCATTAGTATTCAAGTCGAAGATCGCGATGGTACGACGAGAACTGTCGAAGTGCCAACAGATATTAATTTAAATTTAATGGAAATATTAAAGGCTTCCGAATATGATATTTTGGCCACATGTGGAGGGATGGCTCTTTGCGCTACTTGTCACGTCGAAGTGCTTGAAGGCCATGAAAATCTACCGGAACCAGAGGATCAGGAGCTGGACATGCTCGACACCTTGCCAGATTTAACAGACCATAGTCGTCTAGCGTGTCAACTGCACTTAACAAATGATAATGAGGGCCTAAAGGTAAAAATACGCGGGAGTTTACAGTAAAGATTCAATAGTGTACTTTTAACACTAATAAGCCATAATGTAAACAACTGATTAAAAGATAGATAGATACAAATCCGACAATTAAGGCCCCATTACGCTTAAAATAATGTAATATTTTAGTGAAATAGACAAGAAAATGTCGGATATTTGTGCCTTATTTTAAAATTCTTATAACAAGAGAGCATTATGTTATTAAATCGTTCTGAAAGAAACTTTCCAAGAGTTATCGTTATTGGAGCTGGGTTCGGTGGTGTGGAAGTAGCACGCCAATTGAAGAACAAAGAAGTGGAGGTCTTACTGATCGACCGTAATAACTACCACACATTTCAGCCCTTAATGTACCAAGTTGCGACCGGGACATTAGCTTCAGATTCTATATCCTTCCCGATTCGGAAAATGTTTAAGAATCAAAAAAACTTTCGTTTTCGTTTAGCGGAGGTTCTTCATATTGATACCACCAATAAGATCGTACAAACTTCGGTTGCAGATTACGATTATGATTATTTGGTGGTGGCGACTGGAGCGACTTCGAACTTCTTCGGAAATAAAGAAGTGGAAAAATATGCTTTACCAATGAAGAACATTGTTGAAGCGTTGAATATCCGTAGTTACTTGTTACAGAATCTAGAAGAAGCCGTATTACGCAAAAATGCTTCTGATAGAGAGCGTTATTTGAATTTTGTTGTGGTTGGTGGTGGACCGACAGGTGTGGAGCTTTCTGGAGCAATCGCTGAATACCAACAACACATGCTGAAGATTGATTATCCCGAATTATCAACGTACGAGATGAAAGTTCATCTAGTCGAGGGTACGGGAAAAATCTTAGGAGCCTTGTCCGAAAAATCTTCTCGCGATGCGGAACGCTATTTGAAAGAATTAGGCGTCAATATCGTCCTAAATACCACAGTGAATGGCTACGACGGAAATACAGTTACCTTATCTTCTGGAGAGCAAATACCGACAAAAACGGTAATTTGGGGTGCTGGGGTAATGGGCCAAATGCCGACCGGTCTTAAAGAAGAAATTATTCAACGTGGTAACCGCATCAAGATTGATGAGCAATGTCGTGTGGAAGGTGAAAATGATATTTATGCGATTGGAGACGTTTCGGCATTAATTTCTGAAGAGAACCCAAGAGGTTTACCTGGTGTTGCACCGGTAGCACAACAACAGGGTAAATATGTTGCCCAACATATCATTAACACACTAAATAAACAGAGTACAGATAACTTCAAATATTTTGACAAGGGATCCATGGCCACCGTTGGACGTTCCAGAGCTGTTGTTGACATAGGGAACTTTCATATGAAAGGCTTCTTAGCGTGGGCAACCTGGATGTTTGTTCACCTTGTATCGATCTTCGGATTCAGAAACAGATTGGTCACTTTCGTAAACTGGACCATCAAGTTTTTAACAAAGAATTCAGGCATCCGGTTGATTATCCACCGATATAACCGTCCTGAACCGAGTAAAGCGCCTGTAGCAAATACAGAACAACAATAATAGAAAACAAAACAAACTAAACATACCCGAAGGCTGTCTATACCAATAGATAGCCTTTTTCAGTGAATTAGGCCTGCAAATCCAGGCTATTTTTGTTAAAAAATGTTAATCGAAACATCGCTAGACACGAAAGGCATTGCGATTGCGTTATTAGTGTATAAAAAGCAAAAGAGTAAAAATTTCATAATTTAGGTTAATAATTGGTTTGGTAAAAATCCTGA
>JBEBRI010000029.1:0-30114 GCA_040394915.1 Sphingobacterium sp. | reverse complement strand
CTTCATGAGTAAATTATAAGTTCTTTTGATAAAATTCTACCAATCTATTAACGGCCTGATTGACATAAATGGGCTTCCAATAGGTTTCAATATGACTAGCACCTTCAATAACAAACAGCTCCTTATCTTTTGCATTAACTGCCTTAATGAAAATTTCGTCAGTCATGTATTTCGTATCGGCTTTACTACCTGCAATCATGAGTAGTGGTTGATTGATTAATTCAATTTGATTAGAAGCGTCCCAAGTCATTAAATACATCAAACTACTTGTCGTATACAGAAATGTAGAATTCGGATGAGCATGCGTTCTATAGTAATATTCGAATCCCTCGCGATAAAGCGCTGTCGAAGTTTTTGCAATTTCTTCATCCGTAACACTAGATACACCTGTTAGTGGGCTTTCATTTCCTGCCGCTTCCGAAGCTCTAGCTTCAGAAGCAAGCTGCAAGCGATCTTGAATGCTATTTAATTGAGAATTTTGAAATCCATTTCGTCTAACTTCTCCCGAATTGAACATACTCAAAGTGGCCAAAGCCTTAAATCGCTTGTCTGATTGCGCTGCTTTTAGGCTGTATCCACCACCACCGCAGATTCCTAACAAGCCAATCCGTTTACTATCGACACCTACAAATTGCGAGATAAAGTCTGCCATTCCATGTATATCCTCGACGCGAAACTGAGGTTTGTCCTGGTGACGTGGAAATCCACCGCTTGCTCCTTGGTAGGCTGCATCAGCAGTAATGGTAATATACCCTGCTTCCGCTAAACGTTGTGCATACAATCCCGTTGTTTGTTCCTTTACACCACCATTTGGATGCGCTAATACAATTGACGGATACTTTTTTGAGGAATCGTAGTCTGCCGGTGTATACACATTTGCCTTGATATCGATTCCATTCAGCTTATACGTTACAGGGTGAATGTTGACTTTACCTTTTACATTCTCTGTGATAGCCCCCTCATACACCAAAGTGTAAGGATTTTCATCAGCTTTCTGATGATATTGAGCGTTTACCGTATCTGCAGTAAATGTTGACATCGCAACAGCGACTATCGACGTTATTCTCTTCATCTTACTTATCATTATTAGCCTATATTATTTGTCTAAACCTTTTTCCTTCAACCAGCCGGCCAACAGATTAGCAACGGCCACATTGTTCAAGTCTGACATTAAAAAATGCGTATTACCATAAATTCCAATTGCTGGAAGATGAACTACCTGAGCATCGCCACCATGCTTATTGATTGCAGCAACCCAAAGCTTTGCCATCTCAAGTCCCGAGCGCCAATGATCTTTGTTCCATACATTTGTCGGATCTTTAGCAATATTGTCTCCATAGTAGATGATGATTGGGCGCGTTGTCAATTTTTTAAAATCAACAAGCGGGATCTCTACGCCACTCAGGGCACCGAATAGACCATTTGATTGTATAGGAGCAGGAACTTCACCACTTGGAAATACAAATCCACTATAAGGTTCATAGGCAACGACCGCTTTGACCTGCGTATTTTGAATTGCTGTCAACCATCCTGGACCGCATCCCTGGGAATGTGTAATCAAAATACCATCACCAATGTTATCGAATACTTGAGACACCGCCGATGAAACTACTTTCGCATCAAAATTGCCCGTGTTTGGCGTCATCTGACGATAAAATTGCTCCAATGAGTAAGCATCTTTTGGAAACTGAACATTGGGGAAGTAATCTGGATAATTTCCTATACGAAATTGCGTAAACCAAAACTGTTCATCAGTAACAGGCTTAACACTTGCTTCTACCGTACTTTTTCCAGCCTCACCACGACGAGGTTGATCTAGCAGATAAACGCCATACCCCTTCCCAAGAAAAATATTCTGAAATCCATCACGACCATCGGGTGTCGATTCCCAAGTTTTCTTCGATTGGCCTGCACCATGAAGGAATACCAGGGGTAACTTCTTTGCTTTCCTCGGAACTTGATAAAAAACATAAGCGTGATCCCCGTGGAACGTTTGACCATCAGGCTTCAAAGCATTATCAACATCAAAAGTGCCTGCAGTCGTTAAAGTCGTACCACCAACTAGAAAACTACCTTGCGATTGAATACGCAAGTCTGTTTTATTTTGTACAAACTTCTTACTTTGTGCGCTTACTGTAGCAGTCAAAATCACCATCATTATAAAACACGTACCAAATCTCATCTTCATTTATTTTCGTTTTTCTATAACCTTATCAAGCACTTTTTGTGCTGCTTCGGCGTCTGTTTCTCCTATTGTTAATCTTAAAACATCAACATACTGTTGTAACTGCTCCGGCGATAATCCCACGTTTAAGCAGATCGTTAGGTGAGAGTTCAACATGGGTTCAGCCTGTCCAATTGCCGCCAATACGGAAACGGTAACTAGTTCTCTTTGAGCATAAGTCAACACATCGCGTTCAAAAATATCCGCGAATAAATGCTCTTTTAAAAAGCGGTCGATTGTTGGTGCAAAAGCTGAATAACCCGAGAGCGTATCTGCTGGTACCGTCTGCGTTAATTCGCCAAGAATCTTCTTTCCGCGATCGTATTTGTTGCTTTCAATATCTACTACATCTGAAGCTTCATTTCCCATTTCATCTTTAATCCCTTTTCCTTGACGTTCGCTCAGCACTCCCATAAAGGTTTGTAATCCCCGAATACTACGTGGAAATCCGCAATAAGCATAGGTGTGAATGAGAACTTCTTTTATTTCATTCACCGTGAGTCCATGCTCTAATCCCCGATTAAGGGCGACCTTCAACTTTTCCAAATCTCCTCTGCCTGTCAAAGCCGAAATACTGATCAAACTTTGATCACTAGCACTCAATTTACTTACAGCTTTATCCTGTGCCATTAAATGGGTATTTGTAAATACGGAAATGATGACCAAACCTAAAAACACTAGTTGCTTCATATCTATTAATTATTACACAAAGGTCTGGGATTAAATGCGGTAAACTTGTAGACACACTACGGTTATTATTACCAATATTACTGTTTACAGCAATTTTGTAAAAGAAAGCGCTAGTAGTTCCCAAACTTCTCCCCGCTTCTCATAGACTTCGGTGACCATAAAATTATTACTCACTTCATTCCCACCGACAACCGCCAAAAGTGTAATCTTATTTAGTAAGACCGCAGTATTTTCAATAATGTTTACCGAAACATCATGAATATCGGCTTTCTTATACCATATATTACCATTTTGAATAACATCGATTTCCGCAGTTTTTCCCCAAGCACCTCCCATATGAACGAAAACTGACTTTTCATGAAATAAACGGTCTAACTTTTTAACATCTTTCTCTGCCATCCATTGCCACTTGTCCTTCGATAACTCAATGATTTGTTGGTCCAAGCTCGTTTGAGCTGATGCTGCGGAGATTCCAACAAAAATTAAACACAATCCAACGAGTATACTTTTCATATTTTTTTATGATTAAATTGAAACTTATTATTAATCGCAACGCGAAACCCTTAATTGCTAAAAGTCGCTTATTAGATCCTAGCAAATCATAAATTGCACACTTCAAAGTTCTACGTAAATATTCGAATAGGACTTATATGAATTACGGATTGAGCTACCAAAATCACTGATTGCTAATCCATAACATAAAAGAACGTAATCGAATACGTATTTTTGATTTTCATACTTAAACAATTGGAAGCATGGACGAGATGATTAACTTCAGCAGTATCAAAGAATATAACGCCTTCAACAACAATGAAACATTACATCCTTTAATTAGTGTGGTACATTTGGATAAAGCCAATCCAAGGAAGCTCACCCGACTTCGCTATGAATTCTACACCATCTTCTTTAAGCAAATTCACTGCGGCGATCTACGCTACGGCTTACATAATTATGATTACGAAGAGGGCACCTTAATATTTCTTGCACCAGGACAGGTAATTGGACAAAATGCCGAGGAGTACTATCAACCGCAGGGAATTGCCTTGGTCATCCATCCAGATCTCATAGCAGGTACAACGCTAGCAAAAAACATAGGTGATTACCATTTCTTCTCCTATGCCGTCAATGAGGCCTTACATCTATCCGAACAGGAACGTAAGATTATTTTAGACTGTTTTTCCAAAATAGAATATGAATTACAACATGCCCTAGACAGGCACAGTAAACAACTTATTATTTCTAATATTGAGCTGTTTTTAAATTACTGTACTAGGTTTTATGATCGTCAGTTTCTTACCCGAGAAAATGTAAACAAAGGAGTCATGGAACGATTTGAGCAGTTGCTTAACGAATATTTCGCTGGCGATAACCCGCAAAACATTGGACTACCTGCTGTTTCTTGGTTCGCGGAAAAACTCCACTTATCAGCAAATTATTTTGGAGACCTCATCAAAAAAGAAACAGGAATTTCACCTCAGGAATATATTCAAAATAAGGTCATTCATATTGCTAAGGACCGAATATTTGATAACAGCAAAAGCATCAGTGAAATAGCTTTTGAACTAGGTTTTAAATATCCTCAACATTTTACTCGACTATTCAAGCAAAAAACAGGGATTACACCTGTTGCTTTCCGAAATTTGAATTGATAGAAAAGAGAGATTATAACGAAACAGCGCGTGCTACCGATAAGTAGCACGCGCTGTATTTGTTTATTGTATCCTATTTTTGAGAAGTCCTGCTTCTTTCAAAGGTTTTTCAAGATCAATTAAATAGCCATTTAGAATCGCATATTTCAATTTTCCGGTAGAATCGCCAATGTAAAAATTGGCCGTGCCACCTAAATCAATAAAAGGTGTAGTTGCAAAAACTGTTTTACTAAAAACCTGAATTGGCAAATTATGTAGAAGTCCCTCTTCTGTTGGCAAAAGTTGAGTGATTTGCACGCCCATATATCCTTTCTTCAAAAGATCATAAGCAATCGCAGGTGTCAAGGCCGCGAAATTCGGTAAGGGCTTCGGAGCAATCTTAGCAGGAATAAATTTCAATCCCTCAGCTTCGACTTCATCATAGCCGTAGGATTCTGGTAAATCACCAATATCCTCAATACGTCCACGAACAAAATAATCTCCGCCCACGGTATTTTCTCCCCTACGCACCGCAATATCGCTCGTTAAAGGGATAGAATCGTTGCCAAATGATAAACCGCGAATAACGATGTCATGCATCTGACTTGCATTAAATGGAATTTCATCATACCCCTTTGCATCGTAATTTTCGTAGCTCCCTTGCGCAATTTCTATCAAGGCATTTAAGATGATAATGAAATTAAGCTTACGGATTTGTTGCTTTTCCGGATCCCCTTTCATCCCGCCCGATTCAATTAACACGGTACTGGCTCCCCAAGATTGAAAGTTATCACCAAAACCACGGGGTGTATAGGTGTCATCGTATTTAGCCACCGCATCAGGAACATATTGTTGAAGAATCTTATTCATGCCCACGATGATTTGCATCGCTCCTTCCCGCACTTCATTCACCTCGCGCTCAGTATTGAAGGCCGGGGCTAGTAAGGAAATGCTAACGGGATTTTTTGTATTGGGGACATTGTAATAAATATTCTGATCGTGAAGATTAAATCCATAGCGTGGCTGGAAGCTCTTCGCTCGAGATTTCAATAATGCACCCTCTACGGTTTGATTAGCACGAGCATCCCTATTCAAGTCTATACTTTGTGCATTGCGGCGCAAGAATCGTTCTGCGCCATCTGGATTAAGCATGGGAATAAATCGTATATTCAAATTCTCCTGGAGTACTGCTCTAATGCTATCGAAACCATCTCCCTTTCCCTCCAAGAAATTGAAAAGATCAAACAATGCCATAGTTGCTGTGGGCTCATCCCCGTGCATTTGTGACCAAAGCATTACTTTTTTGTCTCCTTTACCATAGGCTAACTCAAATATTGCACGACCTTCAACAGATTTACCTATTTGATCAATCTGAAATAGATTGCTTTTTTGATGTACCTGAATTAACGAATCAACATCTTTATGTTTAAACCGACGATGAAATAGCGCCGATTCTTTGTATTTAGCATGCATGGCATTCCATTGACTACTATCTACTTGTATACCTCCGGTTGTTCCTTGCTTGGAAGAAGCAAAAGGATTACTACAGGATGTTAAAGCCAACAGGCCTAAGGAAACTAAGAATAACTTCATATTAAATTAACGCTTTTTCCAAGATCTCTATTGTTCCTTTATCTGCATCTAGGCGAACTTTCACCCCGACCGGCAATAAGAACTGATCATCAATATGCCCAATTACCGCCCCTGTATAGGCTGGAATATTTAATGGTTTGATAAAATCCCGAAGAATTTGATCTAGGTTTAAGGAACCATAGCCGCCCGATGGGGAGCAGCCTGTACATTTCCCAAAAACAAAACCCTTGATTTGCGACAGGATACCCGCATTCATCAACTGGCAGAACATACGATCGACCTTTTCTGGACTTTCATTTATCTCTTCGAGAAATAGAATGCTATCCTTAAAATCAGGAAGGTACGGGGAACCACAAAGACCAGATATTAACGTCAAGTTTCCTCCTAATAATTTTCCTTCTACCACTCCAGGATTAATAGTGGTTATACGATCCTTGTACTGTACGATATTATCGCCCTTTTTCGATGGATTAGCAAAGGTGACCAATTTGTTATCGATAAACTGATCCTTAAAAGTATTGGCTACAAAGTTACTCCAATTCGAAGTACCTACCGGGCCGTGGAAAGTTACTAAGCCAACCTTTGCTTGAAAGGCCATAATCAGCGCAGTGATATCACTATAGCCTAAGAGTACTTTAGGATTATTAGCAATCAATTTATAATCGATTTTTGATAACAAACGAGAAGCACCAGCGCCACCACGAATACATAGAATTCCAGCAACGGACTTATCAGCAAACATTTGGTGTAAATCCTCCAATCGTTGCGCATCCGTACCCGCTAAATTGCCATAACGCTCGCGTATGTATTTTCCCTCTTTGACCTTGAAACCAAAGTAGGCTAAGACTTCCTTGGTCAACGTAATGGCATCTTCATCACCTAAGGCACTTGCAGGTGTGATAATCCCGATGGTGTCACCTGCCTTCAATACATTTCCCTTCAATAAAGGTTTTACTTGTGCTGCCATTGCCAAGGCATCTGAACTCCCTGCGAATGGAAGCGCAGCCATCCCTAAACCTAGGGATTTTAAGAATGAACGTTTATCCATTATTATCTATTAAAAAGTAAACGATGACCTGAACCTACTTCTATAATTTGACCATTGCTATATGCGATGTTTCCAGAAACTAGCGTGTGTTCAATAGTCGACGAGAACGTATATTCTTCAAATGGCGACCAGCCACATTTCGATAAAATATTAGTTTTATTAACCGTATAGGGTTTATTCAAATCTACCAGAACCAAATCTGCCCAATAGCCTTCGCGAATATATCCTCGTTGTTCAATCTGAAATAAGGTCGACGTATTATGCGCTGTCTTTTGAACTAATTGTTCCAAAGTCATTTTTCCTTGCTTCACTAAATCTAACAGCGCTTGAAGGGCATGTTGCACTAAAGGTCCTCCCGATGGTGCCTGCAAATAAGGTTGTGATTTTTCCTCGAAAGTATGTGGAGCGTGATCTGTGGCAATCACATCGATGTGCCCATCCAATACCGCTTTTAGGATTCCATCTCGATCCGTTGCTGTCTTTACTGCAGGGTTCCATTTAATGAAATTACCTTTCGTTTTATAATCTACATCCGAAAACCAAAGATGGTGAATACAAGCTTCTGCTGTTATTCTCTTTTGTTCCAAAGGGATTGTATTTTCAAACAGCGCTGTTTCTCGAGCCGTAGAAATATGTAAGATGTGCAATCTAGTATTGTTCTTTTTAGCAAGTTCGACTGCTTTCGAAGAGGATAAATAGCAAGCTTCCGCTGAACGAATAAGCGGATGCATTTCAATGGTGACATGCTCTCCGTATTTTTCCTTATAGGCCGCAAGATTAGCTTGAATGGTTGCTTCATCCTCACAGTGTGTGGCGATTAAGGTTGGCGCTTGTGAAAAAATAGCTTCCAAGGATTGCTCATTGTCCACCAACATATTCCCTGTAGAGGAACCCATAAAGATCTTGATCCCACAGACATCGCGTGGATTCGTTTTCAAGACCTCCTCGAGATTATCATTCGCCGCCCCCATGAAAAAAGAATAATTCGCTAAGGAGCTATCTTGCCCTATATCGTATTTATCTTGCAACAATTTTTGTGTCAAGGTATTTGGCACCGTATTGGGCATCTCCATAAAGGAGGTAGTACCGCCTGCTACGGCAGCGCGACTCTCGGTAAAGATATTGGCCTTATACGTTAGACCCGGCTCACGGAAGTGAACTTGATCATCAATCAATCCCGGAAATAAGTGTAAACCTTCCGCATTAATTTCCTTTTCAGCGTGCGCATCAATCGTACCAGCGATTTTGGCTATACGCCCATCTTTAATCAATAAATCTTGCGCCTTAATCTCCCCTTCATTGACAACCTGCGCATTCTTGATAAGTATTGTAGACATGTATATTTTTTTTAGGATAAACAAATATACTAAATAGGAATTTCTAAGGCAGATTTATTCGGTATTATGGTCAAACGTTCCTTCAGGAACATAAAATAATTCCAATTCTCTTTTATCATTTAAAATTCTGCAGGCGCCATTCTGCATGAGGAATAATTCATCGCTGATGGCTAATACATTATGATAGTGATGATCGGATATGAGAATTCCTTTTTTCGCTTTAAAAGAAAGAATCAATTCTTGAACCCGCTCCTTTAACAGCGGTGATAGGCCTGTAAATGGTTCATCTAATAGGATAAAAGTGGCCGGTCTATGGAGTATGAGTAAGATTTCTAAATAGCGAAGTTCGCCTCCGGATAAGTCCGCAATCGAGTACTTCAAATGATGCTGAATGAGCGGATTGCTTTGAATGGCCTGTAAAGATTCCTTCTGATCAATCATCATGTGGATAACACGATCGACTGTTAACCAAGTTGGTAGAAAAGTATCTTGAGGAAGGTAGCAAACCTCAGTAGTTAAGTATGCCTTGTTGACGCGTTTTCCATTCACCCGTATAAATGCATGAGCAGGTCGAACGGTCCCGAAAATGATTTTCATTAGTGTTGATTTCCCACAACCGTTTCTCCCCAGCAAACCTGTAATCTGGCCTGGACGGAGGATTAGAACGCCGCCATTAATTAGACGCTGATTATAATGATATTCAAATTCGATAGAATCCGCAAACAGTTCTTTTAACTCTTCCATAGTGAGCGAATAAAAAGGATGAGTATGCCGGGCGCTAAATTAAAAATCCAACAATAGGCCCAGAGTTTAAATCGAGAATAACCTAGGTTTCGAAAAAGGTATACGTATTTTTTAACGAACAATTCGGTAACAAACATGGATGCCAAAAATCCAAAGGTAAAGTAGCTGGTTGCCATGGCCAAAACCGACATGCTAAAACATCCCGTGATAAAGAGATTAATTAGCAAAGCGGGCACATAAATAGGTCTAATATGTTTAAATTGAATAGGCATTCTTAAAGTTATTCAAACTTTAAGAAGCCTAATCATATTCTTTTTGCTTTTAACAGCTTTTAACAAGAAAAGGCGATTGCTTAATGATATCCTTCATAATATTCCCCTCCACAAGTAGGTTGTTTTGGGTCGAAAATTGACAGTGCTTTAAACAAAGATATCGCCATTTCTTTATGCCCTAAACCATTGGGATGCAACGGATCATTTAAGAGTAATTTTGACCACTGATCTTTATATTTCGCTTTTAGTTCGCCGTTCCAAATCTCCCATTGATTCACAAAGATTACTTGTTCTTTTTGAACGACTTCACTCATCTTCCGCACATAGTGTTTTAGATTAGCACGTTCAGGTGCATGCGATTCGAGAATAGGTGTCGGACTTAACAACACCGGAATAGCCCCTAATGCGCGAATTTTTTGAATAAGTGTTTTTAAGTTTTCCCCATATTGTTCTACAGATATGGCCTTGTCTGTGGCGGCATCATTGGTGCCGATCATCAGGAAAACCACTTGAGGTTTGCTATGTGCTACGCGCCAGTCAAAATCGTCAAGCACATTTTTACTGGTATTTCCACTGACCCCCATATTAATAATAATATCGCGATATCTTCCCATCTCATAACGCACACGCTCAAAAAATATCTCCGAATAGGTACGCGAACCATGTGTATGTTTCGCCCCTTGAGTAATGCTATTCCCTGCAAAAAGCCAGGTAATGGGTGTTTTGCTTTTTAACAATGTGGCTATCGCTTGTTGATCTAGCAATGTGCTGTCAGCTAAAAGCTCCTGCTGGATGAAAGGCTCGTTTCCCAGAAAAGTTGAATTGGCTTTTGCGCTCGCATTGACGCTCAGAAATGTCGCACAGCAAGCCATGATTGCATGAGTTAGGTTCATGTTAGGTTTGATTTTTTTTGAGAACAAGATACAAAACTTTATTCAAATCAATCCCTAAGGAATGCTTCGGATTAAACCCTAATCAGACCCGCTTCCGAAGGGGTTTGAATAGGATCTGTATGAGGTTTGAAAGGGATGTGAAAGGGATCTATACCAAGGGAAGTACCTATAAATTTTCAGTACTCTTGGTTTTCAAGATTGTTCAAATGTATTTTACCCTCATTATTTATGCTAAATAATTTAGTTTTAAACAAGTGTTGTTTACTAAATATTTTAGTATTAATTTTGTTTTGCAAACCTTTATTTAGGAGGGAATGATGGTAGAAGATAGACAAGCATTAATCAGTAAGCTGAAGAACGATATGTTGCTTTGGCAGGGAATAAAACCTCGAGATAGCCAAGAAGAACGTCTTGGGCTCGGCCCAATTGAGGAGGCTTTTCCTAACGGTATCTTTCCCAAAGGTAGTATCCATGAGTTTATTAGCACAGGTCGAGAAGAAGGTGCTGCTACTTGTGGATTCATGAGTGCAATACTGAGTAAATTAATGAAAAGCAAAGGCGTCTGTCTTTGGATTAGCAGCTTTAAATCGCTATTTCCTATCGCAATTAAGACTTTCGGCGTGGAGCCGGAGCGCGTTGTGATTGTTTGTATGCAAAGGGAAAAAGATGTGCTTTGGGCAATGGAGGAGGCTTTAAAATGCCCGGGTATTTCGGGTGTTGTTGCCGAGGTGCATAAGCTTGATTATACGCAGACTCGCAGACTGCAACTTGCTGTAGAAAAGAGTCAAGTCGTCGGTTTTATTTTACGACACAACCCCAAAACATTGGTGGCTACCGCCTGTACTGCACGTTGGCGAATTAAGCCTTTGGCGAGTTATGCTGCCGATGGGTTGCCGGGCATTGGGTTCCCGCGCTGGGATGTAGAGCTGTTAAAGGTTCGTAATGGTAATCCTGGACGTTGGCAAGTGGAGTTTTCGACGCAAGGAATTCGTCCTATTTTTCAACAAGCAGCACCTGCTATATTTTCCGAAAGAACACAGCAGACAGGTTAATGAACGATGAAAAAGAGATATGCTTCTATATGGTTTCCTTATTTGACAACCGATTGGCAGAGCAAGCGTAAGCCTGACTTACGGGACCTTCCTTTCGTATTTGCGAGTCCTGTGCATGGGCGCATGCTGATAAAGGCGGCCAATCCTGCCGCCGAGAAACATGCCATTGTGCAAGGTATGCTTGTTGCCGATGCGAAAGCCTTTTTCCCCTCGTTAACGGTTTTGGATGAGCGGATAGGCCTTCAAGAAAAATTATTAAAAGCAATTGGTCTTTGGTGCATCCGCTTTACCCCTATTGTGGCCTTAGATGAGCCCGATGGACTTATTCTTGATATTAGTGGCTGTGCGCATCTCTGGTCTGGGGAGGAGAAATACTTGCAACATATTGTTTCCCGTTTTGCGCAATATGGCTATGAAGCGCGCATAGCCATAGCCGATAGCATCGGCGCCGCTTGGGCTGTAACACGCTATGGTAAACGAAATAGCATTATCCCCACGGGGCAACAATTGGAAGCCTTATTAAGTCTCCCCCCCATGGCGCTACGTCTTGAAGCACCTGTTGTTGAACGCATGTATCGCCTCGGTTTAAAACAGATTAAAAGTTTTGTAGGCATGCCTCGCTCGGTGCTACGTCGTCGTTTTGGAGATCATTCAGTCTTAAAATTAGCGCAGGCTTTAGGCTATGAGGAAGAATTTATACTCCCTTTAAAACCCATTGCTCCTTATGCAGATAGATTACCCTGTTTGGAGCCAATTAACACCGAGAAGGGAATTGAAATTGCCTTAGAGAAATTACTGGAAAGTCTTTGCAATCGACTCGCAAATGAAGGTAAAGGTATCCGCGAGGCTTCATTGACTTGCCATCGGATTGATGGGAAAATCGAACAAATTAGCATTGGCACAAGCCGCTCTACCGCCTATATACCGCATCTATTCAAATTATTTGCGCTCAAAATTTCACAGATTGAGCCCGCCTTAGGCATAGAGCTCTTTGTTCTGGAAGCTAACAAAGTCGAAGATGCCGAAGCGAATCAAGAGATTTTATGGAATACGCGTACAGGCTTAGAAGATAGCGGGCTAACCGAATTGTTAGATCGTTTAAAAAATAGGGATATGGCTTGTGAAATTTTCCGTTACCTACCGGCCCAACACTATTGGCCTGAGCGCTCCATGCGGCAAGTGACCTCCATCGCGGAGAAATCGAGTTTCGACTGGCCTTTAGATCGTCCGCGACCCACTCGCCTGCTCGCTCAGCCGGAACGAATTAACGTCACGGCGCCTATCCCTGATTATCCACCTATGGTCTTCCAATATAAGGGGCTTCGTCATCTTGTCCGCAAGGCAGATGGCCCCGAGCGTATTGAGCGAGAATGGTGGTTAGATCCGGGAGAACACCGAGATTATTATGCGGTGGAAGATGATAAAGGCCAACGCTACTGGCTCTATCGTTCGGGGCATTATGGGGATAAAGAATCGGATCAGTGGTTTATACATGGTTTTTTCGCATAGCAGATGAGTTATATTGAATTACAGGTCACCAGCAATTTCAGCTTTCTGCGAGGTGCTTCTCACCCGGATGAACTGATGGAGCAGGCCGCAAAATTGGGGTATAAAGCCATTGCTATTAACGATCGGAATACTTTTGCTGGTATTGTTCGCGCACATGTCGCGGCGAAGAAATATGCCATTCGGCTGATTCCTTCCTGTCGATTAGATCTCATGGATGGCCCTAGCTTGCTTGCTTTTCCAACGGATCGTGCTGCTTATGGACGCCTCTCTAGTTTATTAACGGTGGGGAATTTACGTGCAGAAAAAGGACAATGCCACCTCTATCGCAAAGATGTATACGCCTATGCCGAGGGTATAAAGTTTGTCATGCTACCTCCGGAGAAGCTTGACAGCAGCTTCCATATTGATTTGAATTATATAGAAGCGCTTCGGGATTATCAAACTCATCTTGGAGAGCATCTTTATTTAGGTGCGAATCGACTGTATCGTGGGGATGACGCCAAAATATTATTCCGCCTGCATCAATCAGCAAAAGAGCTAGACGTCAAGTTAGTTGCGCTGGGAGATGTCTACTACCATAGCCCAGAACGCCGCGAGCTTCAAGATATCCTGACCTGCATTCGGGAGAAATGTACAATACATACAGCAGGCTTTAAATTGCATGCCAATGCCGAGCGCTATTTGAAACCAGCCGAAGAAATGGAACGTTTATTTCGGACATATCCAGAAGCAATTGAGCACAGTGCGGAGATTGCGGAAGCTTGCCACTTCTCCCTGGACAGCCTAGAATACGTCTATCCTGCAGAATTAGCTCCTGAGGGACGAACACCTCAAGAGGAGCTTGTTCGTTTAACCTGGGAGGGTGCTAGATCTAAATTTGGAGACGATATTCCCGAGCATATTTTCAATACGATTCAGATGGAGCTCGACTTTATAGCCCGGAAGAATTATGCTTCTTATTTTCTAACCGTACATGATTATGTTCGTTTTGCGCGAGAGCGAGGGATCCTCTGTCAAGGTCGCGGTTCTGCCGCAAACTCAACGGTATGTTTCTGCTTAGGCATAACCTCTGTCGACCCTTCCAAGATTAAATTACTCTTTGCTCGTTTTATGTCGGATGCGCGCGATGAACCACCCGATATTGATGTGGATTTTGAACATGAGCGTCGGGAAGAAGTTATTCAATACATCTACGAGAAATATGGTCGCCATCGGGCCGCCATTGTTGCTACGGTTACACAGGTTCGTGCGAAAGGTGCCCTGCGGGATGTAGCCAAAGCCATGGGTCTTTCCTTAGATGCGGTAGGTCGCTTATCGGGCGTGATTAGCAGCTATTGGGACAATCATATCGATCAGGAGCGTTTAATTGAACAAGGCTTTAACCCAGCGGATCCCAACCTTCAAAAGGTGCTGGAACTCGCTTATCAGTATATGGGTTTTCCAAGGCAACTGGGGCAGCATACAGGGGGCTTCGTAATTACGCAGGGGAATTTACATGAGCTCTGTCCGCTAATCAATGCACGGATGGAAGGTCGCACGAATTTGGAATGGAATAAGGATGACTTAGAAGCTTTAGGATTCTTAAAAGTGGATGTACTGGCTCTTGGTATGTTGACCTGCATACGGAAGGCTTTCGATTTAGCGAAAGAGCATTACCGTGAGGATTTTACGCTAGCTAATATTAAGCAGGATGATTCGGAAGTTTATGATATGATTTGTAAGGCCGATACCTTAGGTGTTTTTCAGATTGAAAGCCGTGCGCAGATGTCTATGCTCCCACGCTTACGGCCTCGGGAATTTTATGATCTAGTCATTGAAGTTGCCATTGTTCGTCCTGGCCCAATACAAGGCGATATGGTACATCCTTACCTACGACGTCGAAATAATGAGGAGCCCGAACTTTATCCGAAAGAGGAGCTTCGTGAAATACTAGGCCGCACTAAAGGGGTTCCGTTATTTCAGGAACAAGCGATGGAAATTGCTATTGTTGCTGCGGGTTTCACACCTGCCGAAGCCGATGAACTCCGCCGCAGTATGGCCACCTTCAAAGCGAAGGGCAAAGTCTCTGCATTTCATAAAAAAATGATTGAGGGTATGGTTAGCCGAGGCTATACGGAAGAATTTGCTACACGGGTATTTCGACAATTAGAAGGCTTCGGCAGCTATGGTTTCCCAGAAAGTCATGCTGCTTCATTTGCTTTATTAGTGTATATTTCTTCTTGGATTAAATGTCATTATCCTGATATCTTCGCCGCCGCTTTATTGAACAGCCAACCTATGGGTTTTTATCAGCCGGCACAGATTATTATTGATGCGCAGAAACATGGCATTGAAGTGCTCCCAATTGACATCAATCTTTCCCAATGGGATCATACTTTGGAAGGGGAAACAGGAGAAAGATGGCATGCACTACGTTTGGGATTCCGTCAGGTTAGAGGATTACAAGCAGAAGATATCGATACCCTACTTCGGGGTCGGCATAAAGCATATCAGTCTATTAGTAGTTTACTCGACGCTGGATTAAGTCCTGCTGTTTTAGAAAGATTAGCCGACGCAGATGCCTTTGGTTCGCTAGGACTTAACCGCCGAGAAGCCCTTTGGGAAATCTCAGCACTCTCCGATAGTCCCATTGCTCTTTTCGAAGGGCAGCCTTCGGAAAGCACAAAAGAAGGCCAAATTGAACTTCCCCTCATCAGTAAAAGTGAGCATGTAGTACAAGATTATTCTTCTACCGCCTTATCAATTAAAGCGCATCCGGTTAGTTTTTTGCGTTCGAAGCTAGACTTATTACATGTGCTACCCACGGGAAAACTAGTAGAAGCAAAGAATGATACATTTGTTAAAGTCTGTGGACTCATCACCGTAAGACAACGTCCAGGCACAGCAAAGGGCGTTCTCTTTGTAACTATAGAGGATGAAACAGGTTTTGCTAACCTAGTAATCTGGGGAACTGTTTTTGAAAAGTATCGACGCGAGGTTTTGCGCGCGAAGTTGTTTATGGTAGCGGGCAAAGTACAAAAAGAAGGAGACGTTATTCATGTCATTGCACAGCGTTGTTTTGATGTAAGCGCCATGTTGAAAGACTTAACAGAAGATCAACAGAGTCAAGAAGCTTTCCATAAAGGTCGGAATTTTCATTAGCGTCTATTTTTAGAAGGTTCACCAACTAGCTTCTTGACTAAGCTAAGCATCCGGTTTGATATCCATACATTTTTGAAGAAATTCATCAATTGTATTAATCTCGCTTTTGATGATATAATTATAAATCGCGTGTCCCATATTCTGGAGTATATGCATTTCAGACGTTGAAGAGCCAACAGCTGTCATCTTTTGATGTAGTGCCTTAGCATAGGCTACATTGATAATTTCGTCTTGCTCTCCATGAAAAGTCAAAACAGCTGGAGAGCTCGCATTTATCCCATCCGTATTCGCTAAACCTCCCCATAAATTAACCACACATCGAATAGGAAGAATTTGCTGCTTCGATTGATAGGCCGTATACAGTGCAGTCATAGCGCCTGCCGATCCTCCAGAAATAGCTACTCGATTCGCATCGAGTTTATAAGTCGTCGCATTATCTTTAATCCATTGCAAAGCCATCTCTGTATCGGCAGCTGCATGCTTCACTGCAGTTTCCAGGCCTATATGAAATTTCCCATCCGCGGGAACAGCATCTTTCATATTTACTCCTGCTGAAGCACCCGCTATCTTATGTTGTTTCAAATACAAGTAATAGTTAATCGATACAACCGCATAGCCTTTCTCCGCTATCTTTTGACATAACAGCACATTCCCTTTTGCGTTTTTATCTCCTCCTGCAAATCCTCCGCCATGGATAAAGACTAAAACAGGATAGCTTTTGTTGTTTTCAACCTGTGGAAGATAAAGATCTAATAATCTGTCAGAAGATGTATCTTGCTCGAATCCTTTCGGCTTTTCCGCATAACGCATATTCTGAAAAACTTTCACAGTTTGTGCAGATACTTTACCATTCAGCGTAATATTCGCAATGATAATCGTCGAAAATATTAGAACCTTAATAAAAAGGCAGTTTGATTTCATAAGCTTATCGAGTTGAGCAGTTTTTGAGTATAATTTTATTAGCGCTGAAGTAATACGTTTTGCAGAAGATGAAAAGCTTATCTAAGCTTTCCATTCTTCCAAGTCAGCTTCTCACCCCAAAAAGGAATAATCGTATTTTTACATTTTACGCCAGGAAGATGTTCCAACGTTTTACCTATGGAAGCTTGCCCCTGTGGGTATGGTTTATGTCTCAACTCAATAAGATGAGTTAAAACCGCATAATCGGGTTGCACTTGTCCTTCGTCTGTACCTAAGAGATTGTTCTCTCTTGGCTCTCCCCAACGCATCACTAGCAAATTAACAGGTCCTTGAACCTTTTTAAAGTTTGCTGGAGTGAATCCAGCATCCCCACAATGCAACATCGAGAAAGAATCAGCATCCTCTCCGCAATCTATCCTGAACATACTGACAAATTTTGGGAATTTAGGATTTGCTAAGTGATCATCCATATCCGAGCGGATCGAGAAATTTCCAATTTTATAACTCACGGGTTGCGTAGAATAATAATCAGCACTTCCTTGATAGAAATTAGAAATAACAGGTTTCCCTAATTTACGCATAGCTTCCATTAACTTTACGTTCGCATGATCACCATGATTATGTGTGATAATTAGAAAATCTAAGTAGGGTGCCAATTGATAGGCTAACCGGTGATCTACATCGATACCAAAACATCCTGATGCCGTTTTCACCACAAAGCCCATATTATACAGCAACCAAACTTCCGCAGTTCCCTTTTTCACATGCTTATTGCGAACATCATTGAATATCTTATCAAATCCCTTCCTGTAAGCAAATAAAATCGGCACTTTGCGTTCCAATTCTTCCGCCTCGCTGTCACTCATATCGAGATAAGCTTTGAATTCTTCTGGCGGAAAACTATCAGAGTATTGTTCAATCGTTTTAAGCAATGCTAAACGATCAGCACTCAAATTAAAGGGATTCGTTTTTTGAAATTGTGTCCAAGTTTCAACTGCTGGATTTTCATTATCAGGTGTACTTTTATTTTCAGTATGACTTTGTGCGAACAACAGCGTAGTGAAAACAAATAGCAAGAATGATAGTAAGATTTTTCTCATTGGTTGTAAAGGCTGTAACCGTTTCTATGAACGCTCCATATGATCAGCCATATTCTAATATCGCTAACTAACAATAATGGACCTAACCAGGTAGCTTCAAAACAAAACGTATTTTAGGTTGAACTTTTTGCTCTCAAACCAGTATAGCACATTGATCAAAGAAATCGATATTCGGCCTTTCAAAAAAGCGGATGAACATGTTTAAACTTTCATCAAGTATTGCTATTGATTCGTTCATTGAGCAATTGAAGATAGGAATAATGCTCTAAAAATCAAAAGAGCCTTTTTTGAGTAAAATAATCGTTCAAAATTAAGTATATGAAGTTTTCAATGAATTAAATGTAGGGTTAACTCGTTAAAAAAGGTTTTATATAAAATAAAACGCTATCATATATTCTTTATAAGGACTTGAATTACATCAAATTTGGATAAAACATCAATACAATCTTTAAGTATTTCTTCAAGTCCTTTCGCAATAGCTTCAATGCCATCTGAATTCTGTAATCGACAGTTTTTGATGAAACTCCCAATTTCTCCGCAATCTCCTTATAAGTGAGATCCTCATAGCGATTCAGTATAAAGGCCTCTTTAAATTTTTCAGGCAGACGATCGATTGATTTCTTAACAATTTCTTCTAATTCCTTTTCAAAATAAAAATCGGGAGCGTCTTGGGAGAACTCTGCCAATTGACTTAATTGATAAAAGCTACTTGCCTTACTTGACTGGTTGCGAATTAGTGTTAAACAGCGATTTCTACAAGCGATAAACAAGTAACCTTTAAAGGTGCTTTGTATGTTTAAATCCTCGCGATTCTGCCAAATGTACAGCCATAGCTCTTGCACAATTTCTTCCGCATCTGATTTTTCGACAAATTGTTTGCAATAAGCGATAAGTGCCTTATAATAATGATGAAACAACATCTCATAGGCATCCTCACTGCTTTCAGTAAGCTTATTTAACAGAATTTTCTCTGCGAAATCATCAATCATAAAAAATTTTCAGTTTTTTTTAGGACATCCCTATAGGTTATGCGTCTTACTTTAAACAATCGCAAAAGTGGATAAAAATAACTACAATATAAATGAACTCTATGTTAAGTTTATAAAAAGAAATATAAACGATCAGGAGTTAACTGAACTCAAGTCGTGGATAGCAGCGTCGAATGAGAATAAAAAAGATCTTTGGGAATTTTGCAAGTTCTACCATGCCTTAGATGCCTACACGACCATAGTGGAAACAGATTCCTCAAAAGCCTTTTCTAAAATTAAAGGTAGTTTAAAAGAACCAAAAGAAAAAGTTTCCCGACTCTTCATGCTGCAACGTATTGCGGCAGCACTCTTCCTTCCGCTATTAGCCTTCAGTTTATACGTATTTACGCATCAAAGCGATGCCGAGACTTCATCAATCGTATACACGACTAACCGGGGCATGATCGCCCAAATCACATTGAATGATAGTTCTAAAGTCTGGTTAAATGCGGATAGTAGACTTGAAGTGTCAAAGAACTTTAAAACGAATAGAAAAGTTCACCTCGATGGAGAAGCCTTCTTTGAAGTGACGAAAGATAAGAAGCATGAGTTTGAGGTACAGACTCCGCACGATGCCAAAATAACAGTTCTTGGAACCAAATTTAACGTGGATGCCTATGGAAAGAACGAACTGGTAAAAGCAACACTTGAGGAAGGAAGAGTAGCATTTACGTATAAGGAAGATGGAGTCAATAAAAACGTAATACTGAAGCCGACAGAATCCATCGTTTATAATAGCGCGATGCAAAGAGTTGTTCCAAATCAAACCAATATGGAAACGAGTATCGCTTGGAAAGATAACCGCATCGTCCTGAAAAACACAAGTATGGAAGACCTATCTGACATACTTTATAAGCGGTTCGACGTTAAAATTGTCTTAAAAACCAAAGCACTATCGAGAGAACGCTTCACAGGTGAGCTACATACCGAAACACTACAGTCGGTATTAGACTATCTAAAAATATCTTCTGGTATACACTATCAAATTGTAGAATCCTTAGACCAGCATACTATAGTAGAATTATCAAAATAAAAACGAAAAATGAAAAAGAGCTTTCCGCCTTAATGATGAAGATCATTTTACATGACAGCATAGAACTAAAAGATTAATTCACAGACCAATATTACTTAACATGAAATTTAGAGGACTTACTCTACTCCTAGGTATTTTATACTTTAGCTATAGCTTTGGGCAACAGAAAAAGTATTCACTCAACCAGGATAACAAGAGTTTACAAGAAGTTATTAAACAAATTGAGACTGAAACCGGTCATCGATTCTTTTTTAATAACAATCAAATCGACCTTTCGAAAAAGGTTTCCATCCATCAAAATAACAAATCCATCGACGCTATATTGAGCGAGATATTTGCTGGCACAAATATCGGTTATCAATTTAAGGACAATAACATCATTCTTTCTCGTAAAACACCACAAGAACAGACCGTACAAATCAACGGTCAGATTAGGGATATAGAATTGAATCCAGTCGCTGGGGCGACCATTTCAACAGGTACAAATACAAGTAGAAGTAATCAAGACGGTTCTTTTACTATCCAAGCCCCTGTTAACGGCACCTTAAAGGTTTCCTATTTAGGTTATAAAACGCAGCATATTCCAATCAATCAAAAGACGACGATCGTTGTGAATTTAGTTTCAGACGCAGAAAGCATCGATGAGGTTGTGGTGACCGCATTGGGTGTTAAGCGTGAACAGAAGGCTTTAGGTTATGCCGTACAAAAGGTAGATGGCCAAGCATTATCCACCGCTAAAGGCGTCGATGTTGCGACCTCGTTGACTGGACGTGTTGCCGGCATGAGCGTAAAAAACAGTACTGAATTCAACACTGCACCGACAATTAACGTACGTGGAATGTCACCGCTTATTGTAATAGATGGTGTAGCAACTCAATTTGTTAGTCTGCGCGATATTCCGGCCGACGATATTGAAGATATTACCGTACTTAAAGGGGCTTCGGCTTCCGCGTTGTATGGTGCTCGTGGGGGCTCGGGCGCGATTATGGTCACCACGAAAAAAAGCAAACTTAAAGGTCTAGATGTACAAATAAACAGCAGTAATATGTTTACATCTGGATATGTGGCTATGCCGAAGGTACAAGGCTCATATAGTTCGGGACAAGGAGGTAAATACGCTGCGGGCAGTTACGTTTGGGGCGATAAGCTCGATATCGGACGTACTGCTCAAATGTACAATCCAATAACGATGGAAACCGAAGAGCAAGAATTAGTATCCAAAGGGAAAAACAATTTAAGTAACTTTCAACGACCTAGCTATATCCTGAATAACAATATCAGTATTTCTCAACGCGGTGATCATGGAGGCGTGCGCGCTTCATTGACCCATGTGTTTAATCAAGGGCAATATGAAAATAATCATCTAAATAAAATCACTTATTTAGTAAACGGAGACATGACGTCCGGAGACTTCAAATTTGAAGGTGGTTTAAATTATAATAAGCGCTTCTATCCAAATATGGGTGCCACAGGATATGGTGGTGGCGGTATTCTATACAATTTAAATGTTTGGTCTGGTACTGAATACGATATTCGCGACTACAAGAATTATTGGAAAACTCCTGATGAGCAACAAAATTGGATGGATCAGTCTTGGTATGATAACCCTTATTATATTGTTAATGAGATTATCCATAAAAGTGACTACAATATTCTAAACGGCTTTCTTAACACACAATATAAGTCTGGCGACTGGCTAACCATCAATGCGAGATTAGGATCAGATTTTTATTCAAGCCAAGATAAATATCAAAATCCTATTGGTGCTGTCGGTGGCTGGAATCGACTAGGTTATTTCTCGACGACTCGAGCTGGCGGATACAGTGTCAACGGGGACCTAATGGCAACCGTAAGAAAACAAATCAATGACTTTCACCTTGAAGGCTTCATCGGTACCGGTATAAATTACCGGAACAACGATAGCCAAAATGGCACAACGGCTGGTGGCTTAAGTGTCCCTGGTTTTTACTCGTTAAAAGCATCCGTTAGTCCAGCGACAACGAGTTCTTCCTTAACGAGAAGACAGGACAATGCCTTATATGGTCGTTTTACAGGATCTTGGAAAAACCGCGTTTTTCTTGAAGTTACAGGAAGAAATGATTGGAGTTCGACGCTTGATAACGAAAACAACTCTTTCTTCTACCCTTCCGTTTCATCAAGTATTGTGGTTTCAGATTTCTTTAATCTTCCCGAGGCAATCAATTTTTGGAAAATTCGAGGTGCTTGGACTAGAACCAAATATGCCCCTGGCATTTATGAAATAAATCAGCAATACAGTATTGCGAGTGATGTATGGCAAGGATTAGGAACTGCAACCTATCCAACTATATTACGCAGTCGATCAATCATGCCTGAGACGATTGATTCATGGGAAATAGGTTCCGAGATTCATCTTATTAAAGATAGAATTAACCTAGATTTCACCTACTATAATACCCTGAAATATAACCAACAACGAAATGCTTCTATCAGTAATGCATCTGGATTTAATCAAACTCAAATCAATATCAAAGAAGATCTGCGAAGAAAAGGATTCGAAATTGCATTAAATGCGAATGTTATAAAACATGAAGATTTGAATTGGAGTAGCCGAATAAACTGGTCAAAAGACAACTATTACTATGATAATATTGACCCAGACTATTCCACCGATAAACCATGGGTAAAAAATGGTGCCCGTTGGGATTGGTATGGCATTTACGATTGGGAAAGAGATCCTTCAGGTAATCTTATTCACTATGGCGGACTACCCAAAGTAAGCAACTACCAAAGCGTTGCTGGTTTTACAGATCCTGACTTTATATGGGGCTGGTCGAATACCTTCAATTACAAAAATTTCACCTTGAATTTCTCTTTTGACGGTCGTGTAGGCGGAGTAATGCATAGTGTTACGGATCAAGCAATGTGGAACTCTGGTAGCCATCCGGATAGTGATAACGAATATCGGTATGACATGGTCGTTAATGGCAACAAAAACTACGTAGGTAAGGGAGTTAAAATTGTATCCGGAAGTGTTGATTATGACAACTACGGAAATATCACGCGTGACGATCGTGTGTTTGCAGAAAATGATATGGGCGTTTCCTATGAATCCTATTCCATCCGTATGGCTCCCTATATTGGAAGCCCAAGATCGCAGTTTGTATATTCACAAACTTTTCTAAAACTGAGAGATCTAAGTTTAATTTATAAACTTCCTTCAAACATAACAGGGAAAATAAAGGCTAGACAAGCTTCTATTGGCATCATTGGCCAAAACTTATGGCTTTGGTCTAAGAATTTTAAATACTCAGATCCTGATTTAGGAACAGAGAATCTTAACTCGGCATCTATCAGATATATCGGAGGAAATATTAATATCCAATTTTAATCAGAAACAATGAAAATCAAAACATCGAAAACTCGACAAACTATATTATCCTTCGGGATCATCATAGCACTTTTCATTTCTGCATGCAGCAAATTTGAGGAGATTAATACAGATCCGGATGCGTCGACAAAAGCATCACGATCGTTATTAGCTACGAATATAATTCTAGGATTAACTTCGAGCAGCAACGGCAAACCATTCTATGCAAGCTTCCTCGTATCGAAGTATCTGGCATGGGCAGAGAACTCCGATGGAAATCAATACAACGCTTTCGATAGAACGGGTTTTACTGGCTACTCTAGTGTAATCAACGGCAATAAAATGCTATCCATGACCAGTGAAACAAATAGGCCAGCCTATGAAGGCTTACACCTATTCAACAAAGCCTATAATATGTTTTACCTATCGATGAGCTTGGGAGATATTCCTTATTCTGAAGCATTTCAAGGTGAATCTAATATTCTAAAGCCGAAATACGACAGTCAGAAACAGGTAATGATACAGGTTCTCGATGATTTAGAGAAAGCGTACGACGCCTTCAATAAAGGAATTAATTTAGAGGGGGATCCGCTCTTTAAAGGCGACTCGAATAAATGGCGTAAAATCGTTCGCGCTTTTCAGTTGAAGGTATTGATTCAACTTTCAAATAAAAGTGAGGACTCCGACTTGAAAGTGAAAGAAAAATTTAAGCAGTACGTAACTGCTGATTTAATGACCTCAAATACGGATAATCTACAGCGCGTTTATTCAGAGAACGCAAAGGAATTTTATCCTATTTACAAAACAAGATTAAATCATAATCCTTATGCCATGCTAAGCGATTTATTAGTCGATAAATTAAAAGAAACGGGCGATTACCGGTTATTCTATTACGGACGACCAGCTGCTTCTAAACTTAAGCAAAACCTCCCAAGCGATAGTTTTGATGCTTTTATTGGCGTCGATCCATCTGCAAAATTTGATGTCATCTTAGCTGCCTGGGGGAACGGAGAATTTTCAGGAATAAATGATCGATATACGCAGAACCCAAGCGGTGAGCCCGTGGTTAAAATCGGCTATGCTGAACAGCAGTTTATTCTTGCCGAAGCGGCACTTCGCGGATGGATCGCTGGTCATCCTTCAGATTATTACAAAGAAGGGATCAAGGCAAGCATGTCCTTTATTGCAAGCAGAACGCCTGATAATCCTGCATATCACTACAATAGAAAAATTACGGATGCCCATATTAATGCTGTCGTTACAAGTCCTGCAAATCAGTTAAACGGAAATAAAGAAGGTGATTTAGAAAAGATAATGACTCAAAAATATCTTGCTTCATTTATGAACAGAGAATGGGAAACCTACTATGATTATCGCCGCACAGGCTATCCAAAGTTTCCGATCAATCCTCTTACGAATCAGAATAGCGACAATACAAAAATGCCTATGCGTTGGAAATACCCTTTAGGTGAATATGACAATAATTCAGAAAATATAACGGAAGCGATACAAAGACAATGGAATGGCGTGGATGATGTTAACAAATTAATGTGGATATTACAGAAATAGCAAGAACTGTACATGAGAGATCTTATTAAATTATTTTTCACAATCATACTGACTATGGTCAGTATGATTGCCCTCGGGAACCAGAAGCAACTCCGCGTATTCCAACTCAATATATGGCAAGAGGGCACGATGATTGAAAAAGGATATGAAGCAATTGTCGAAGAAATTCTCGACAAAGACGCGGATGTCGTTATGCTAAGTGAAGTGCGAAATTATAAAGGCGTTGATTTTGTACAGCGCTTAATTTCCTCATTAAAAGATCGTGGTGTGAAATACTACGGGGAATCGAGTCATCCCAAATTAGATGTGGCCTTTCTTTCAAAATATCCAATCGAAGATCAACAACCTTTATACGATAAAGACAAACAGATTGCATCTGTATTGAAATCTAGCATCAAAGTTAATAATAAGCAATTTCTATTTTATTCTGTCCACCTCGACTATACCAATTACGCCTGTTACTTGCCTAGAGGATACGACGGTGTGACTTGGAAAAAGCTAGACCAAAAAATAACGGATGTTGCAGCGATTGTTACAGCAAACAAAAAGAGTAAGCGAGACGAAGCAATCGTGGATATTTTAAATGATATCAAAAAGGAGAGCAAAAATCAAACGATAATGATCGCTGGAGACTTCAATGAACCCTCTCATTTGGATTGGATTGATGAAACCAAGAATCTATATGATCATTCCGGTACTGTTATCCCCTGGGACTGTTCTATACTTTTAGCAGAGGCGAAATTTACGGATTCATTCCGAAAAATATATCCGAATCCAGTAACTCATCCAGGCTTCACATTTGCAGCGTTCAATAAAGACGCGGAGTTATCTAAGCTTGCTTGGGCTCCTGAAGCTGATGACCGCGATCGTATTGACTATATCTACTATAAATCAAACAATAAGGTAAGCTTAAAAGACATTCAAATCGTAGGTCCTGTTGAAACCATTTGCTATGGAATAAAAAAAGAGAAAGATAGTGACGATGATTTCCTTCTCCCTAAAGATCGCTGGCCAACCGATCATAAAGGACTATTAGCGACATTCGTTTGGAAGTAAGGGTTCGAAAAAGCATTTTTGGAAACAAAGGCATTCGAAAAAAAGAGAATTCCTTTTAACTTGTAAAATGATTCAGTAAAATTGCCGATACTAGAGGTACATCAACATTAAATCCTGAATACTTAAAAAACTATCATGAGAAAGTTCCTTCTATGTTCATTACTATTTGCCGCTATTCAACTTCAGGCACAAGAAAGGCCTAATATCGTGCTCATCCTTGCGGATGATTTAGGTATCGGTGACATTGGTCCATATGGTCAAAAAATAATCAGTACCCCTAATTTAGACAAGCTAGCTGCCACAGGCATGAAGTTTTCAAATTTCTATGCCGGAACATCAGTTTGCGCACCATCGCGCTCCTCACTCATGACAGGCCAACATACGGGACACACCTATGTACGCGGCAATAAAGAAATTGAACCCGAAGGACAAGAACCTTTAGCGGATTCTATACGGACTTTTGCCATGATCTTACAAGAGCACGGTTACAAAACTGGTGCATTCGGCAAATGGGGACTAGGAATGGTTGGTACTTCTGGAGACCCGAATCGAAAAGGCTTTAACGAGTTTTTCGGATATAATTGTCAGCGTCAATCACATCGTTATTTCCCTACACATCTATGGCATAACGATCAACGTATTGATCTAAATGGGAATGACCTAACAAGGATGGTTACCTATGCTCCAGAATTAATACAGAAACAAACCTTAGCATTTATTGACAAAAACAAAGATCAACCTTTCTTCTTATTTGTTCCAACCGTATTACCACATGCCGAATTAACAGGCCCCGACGACGAGTTTTATAAAAAATATGAAAATGCATTCGATGAAACTCCCCATAAAGGCAACGATTACGGTCCAAATGCGACGATTCCGGGATATGCCTCAGTCGCCAAACCAAGGGCTACCTACGCTGCTATGGTAAGTCGAATGGATCACTATGTCGGTGAGATTATGGATAGGCTTGATTCATTAGGCTTAAGTGAAAATACAATAATCATTTTCAGCAGCGATAATGGCGCTCATCGCGAAGGTGGTGCTGATCCAGAATTTTTCAACAGTACAGCCGGATTAAAGGGTTTTAAACGCGACCTATACGAAGGGGGTATTCGTACACCACTTATTGTGAAATGGAGCGACAGAGTAGCTCCCAATGTGACCACTGCGCACATCTCTGCTTTTTGGGATATCCTACCGACTATTCAAGAAATAGTATCGGACAATAACGTAGAAAAGACTGATGGCATTTCTATATTGCCTACATTACTTAGTCAAGGCAATCAAAAACAGCATCATCAATTGTATTGGGAATTCCACGAGGACGGAGGCCGTCAAGCTGTTCGTTATAAAAACTATAAGCTAATCAAATTTAAAGTGAAAGATCCTGCGAACAGCTACTATGAACTTTATGATTTAGAAAGAGATCCTCAAGAAAAAACACCAATAAAAAACAAGAAAATCAGTAATAAATTGATAAAATTATTGGAGCAACAGCACGTAGAGAGTGAGCTCTTCCCATTAACGGCTAGTAAACGCTAAAAAACAATAATATCCATATTGCTTTCGGAAGAATAAAATGATATTGGGTTTTGGAGACCATTTGTATGAGTCCAAGCCCAATTCATTTAGTAGTAAGAGGGAACAAATAAAATATTGTTTTAGATAGCCTAGCTAAGTGAAGTCTATTCTTACTCTGCTAGATCCCCAATACATTGTTCTCGGATGGCCCAGATTTCTTCAAGGGAGAACAATATACCTTTATTGTCATTCAACCATTGATTCAAATAGGCTCTATGTATTTCAATCTTCTTCTCACTAATCTCGTATGGTTGAATTTCAACCTCCATTAGTAAATCACTTGTGAAGTCATCCGGAGAAGATCCCTTCCTTGTAAAATCAAAATAACAATTATGATACTTTAAATAAGTATGCGCCTCAGGTATATAGTCCAAATTATGTCTCGCTAATGTCTCGCTAACTTTTGATGTGTTTGAAGGTCCCATTTTAAAAATTCCGAGAAACAGCTTTACATGTGCATCCCCATTTTCTAAGGCCAATTGCTTCAACAAACCATGCTTTGTACTACAGGTACCTTTATTCTCTACAAACAAAGTCAACAAATCATTTTTATCCGTATTCCTGCCATAAGCCATGTTCTGGATAAAAGAACAGGCCTCAACAAATGTGAATAGCTCCCGTTTTAGAAATTCACGAGAAATAGCACCTTTATCTTGTATAACGAAATTAGGGACATCCATGAAACCTATTTGTTAATGTTCTGAGCCTCCATAGATCCACATCGACTGCGTCTCTCCTGCTTTCTCGAAACCCACTTTTTCATAAAATTCAATAGACTTACCATCCGCAGTAAGCATTTGCATATGGAAACCACCGTAGATTTCATTCATCTTCGCCATTATCAGGCGTCCTACACCCTTGCCTTGATACAGAGGATGCACTAACAAATGAGGATAATAAACAACCAAATAGCCGTCGGAAATTGCATTCCCTAACCCAACTAGCTGATCAGCATCCCATGCGGAAATTAAGGAATGTGAATTCATCAATGCTTTATACAGCTCTTCCGGCTTATCTGCTGAACTCCACTCATTGGCTCGATACAGTTCAATAATTGCCTCGATATTTATGTCTCTCCTATCTGAAACGTATATTCCCATACATTAAAAATATCATTTCTTTAATCGATTGCATTATTGCAAACGCAAAAAAATCTTAATAACAAGAAGCGTTCAATACTAATTAATCTAAATTGTATTAAAACCTCAACAGTTTCAAGAACGATACATTTATTTGATTAAAATGCTAGCAAAAATATCTCCATTAGCGTTCAATAATGCTGAGTTTCTATCTACGTTAGCTTTTAATAATGCCGCCCCATTAAGTCTATTAAAGTCCCAATTAGGACAGCGAGCATCCAAAAGGTTAACATGCCCATAACATATGCGAAAAATGCCTTTATATAGCTCACAGCTTTCCGCTTCTCATAAAATTGTCCGGTTGCCCAAACACAGTATAACAATCCAGCAACCGATGCGATAGGCATCACCTCTATGTGAGTCAATCCTTGAAAGATAACGAATACCGAAAAAATCAGCATACCAATACCCATTACGAAACAAAGCATAATCAAAATCTCATAGAAATTGTAATGATGTTTCCTGAAAAATAATTTTAACCATAATGCTATCGCTACGCCCATCATGATGTTTGCATATCCGTAGTGGTTTTGAACCCAAGCGACGATTGCAGTGACAGTACCAGGTGCTTTCCCTTCGCCTTCATGATATTTTACATACCCGTCCTCTACATGAAAAAAGTGATTTAAAACGGTATAAATCAAGGAAGTTATGATTATAAATATAATAGGCTTCACTAATCTACTTCGATTTTCAGAAAGGTAATTTTTAATATTTTGACCGGGATTAGTGATAAGCTCACGTATCGTATATAAGATTCCACGTTCGAAATGAAGTACATGTTCAATTTCGTGAATGATATAATGTGAGTCGATTCTTTTTAAGCTTGTTGGCTGTCCACAATCTGGACAATACTTGGAAGTAATTTCAGAATTACAGTTTCTACAGTTTATTTAATAATTATGTGAATAATGTATCTTTATTTTGTTGGTTTGGTTAGTGTCGTCACTACCTTTTTTTGAAAGAAACGAACTTACAAAAGATTTACTTTTTGAAGTATGTCTATAGACCTAAGTTTTTTGATTTCATTCAAAATATTATTTTCGGATCCCAAAAACAGATGATTTGAATTCTAGAAGAGTCAGAAAACGATGAGGATAATATGCTTTCATTAGGCATTGTTCACAAGAAACTTCGCAATCATTTGAAAACAAAAAAAGCCCTAACTTTCGTTAGAGCTTTTTTGTCGGGGTGGCAGGATTCGAAC
>JBEBRI010000028.1:0-30116 GCA_040394915.1 Sphingobacterium sp. | reverse complement strand
CCACTACTATAATTAAACATCAATTGTTTGTTGAACAATTTTTTATTCCCTAATTATTCATACAAAAAGAGAGGCTGCCATTTGGCAGCCTTTCCTATTTTTTCTTTGGCTGATGCATCATCAGTTCTTCGATAATTTCTTCTATTTTTTGATATGGATATTTATGAATAATAAATTGATGATTACCCTTATCGTCCGGTATCCAAATATTCGAACCGTCATTCGCGACATCGATTTTCCCTTTACCACTTATATAAAAATAATCTTCTGGATTGCGCGCAGCAATTAATACAGCTGTCTGATCCCAGGAACTTCTGTTCTTGACAGGTTTTTCTCCGTATTGATCCAAATTGAGCTTATAGCCTACAGAAACAGGACTATTTTGGTCATTTTTGCTAGCAATTTTTGCACCGCTTTTTATTCTGTCTCCAATTTCGAAGCCGCTAAATAAGATTGGTTTCGGAAAATGTTGAAAGACATAATAGGATGAAACGGAGTCTTTAAAAACATTGAATTCTTTTCCTTGCGGAAATGTGGCGGCCATTGCAACCCAGTTTTTGACCTTCTTTTTCACTAAATCCATACCATTCAAATTGGAATGTTGATCGGCTGATGATTTCAGTAGTTGGGCTAGATTAGTCATAAAACCAACCGTAATAATCGTCACGGAGTTATCGGGCTGTTTGGCGAGGACTTCGCGGTAAACGTCAACTGCAGCTGGGAATGTTTGATTTTTTAAATCGCTGTCAAACCGCTTGATGAGCACATCATTCCAGTTTGTCTTCGCTGTAAAGGAAGGTGCAAGTGTTTTATCAGCCGCCCCAACGGGAATATGGGCTTTGTTAAAATAGCGATTAAAAAGTGCTATGGTGGGCGCGATGTCCACATGTGCATCGCTAGCCACTGTCGCCAATATTTCCAGCTCATTCTGATCTGCCAAAGCATGGAGTAGCGCGATAGCGCCTATATCGTCGTAATCCGGCCCCATGTCGGTGTCAAAAATAACTTTAACGGGTTTCTTTATCCTTTGTTGAGCGCTGGACAAGGTCGGTAGCGAAAGGAGCATTGCAATAGCGATGGATAATTTTTTTAGTGTTAGGCTCATTGATGGAATAAGTTAGGTTTACCTAAGTCTAAAGTTAACTAAAATTAGGTCGATAATTTGCATACGCGGATGTGGCTGTTTGGTCGTAGAAATTACCGAACTGGAATGATCCCGAAAGTTTCCCGAAGTTGAAGGCAAGAGACGTTTGGACTTTGCATGATTTTCCGTCGTACTTTGTTCGTAGCTCAGCCCATTAATTTCAAAAAAATAGCAATGAAGGTCAGACATCGGTACGAGGAAAATGACGACTAACGCTTTATAGGCGAAGTATCGTTAAGTTGGAAAATCATTGTTATTTTTAGGTATAAGTAATCCTCACCTATGCAAGACGTGAAAAAGATGTTGGCTTATGCCTCGTTAATTTTGAACCTAACATATTATGGTTATTGGGTCTACTGTGGTCAATTTTTTACTTCTTTTGAAGCTGCAGAGGAGCAGTTTAGCAAAATTGCAATATTCGGACATTTCTATTGGGATATCATTTTCTTTATAGCGACTTTATTTTCTTTAATTTTTTTTTCACGAAGGGACGCTGTATTAGATAAGCTTATTGTCATCTTACAGACGCTCTTTGCTTTTGGCTACCTTTGGTCAAATTTGTAGCTTCGGTTAGCATGGCTTGACAAAGCAGATATTTCAGTAAAATTCCTTGTATAGTACGCATTCAAATTTGCTATATTAGCACACGCTCAATTCTCCCTAGGCATCACAACTTAGAGAATCGTAGTATTTAAATTTAGACATACGCTAGCATGGCAAAGATTGATATTATCCAATTAGCGAAAGTGTTAAACCTTTCGAAATCGACGGTTTCTCGCGCCTTTCGGGATAGTAGTGATATCAATCCAAAGACCAAAGAGCGAATTCTAAAAGTGGCTAAGGAATTGAATTATCAACCCAATCATTACGCCAGTAATTTACGAGAACAGAAGAGCAAAACGATAGCGGTTGTACTTCCGGAACTAGCGAATAACTATTTTACCCAGATCATTCAGGGCGTTGAAAAAGAGGCGAAAAAGCAAGGGTATCATATATTAATCTTTGTTACCGATGACGACATTAGCAAAGAACGCGAATTCATCCGTAGTTTAGCGAACGGTCGTGTGGATGGGGTTATTATGTCGGCTTCTGGAGAGTCGACTGACCATAGCTATTTGGAGCAAATTAACTACGAGCATCTACCCATTGTACTTTTTGATCGTATTTATGATGACATCGATCTCCCTAAGATTGTAACGGATGATTATCAGAGTAGTTTTACCGCCACGGAGCATTTGATTAAAAATGGATGTCAGCGAATTGCTTATCTGGTTATTAATAAGGAGCTTTCGATTGGTAAGACGCGTATGCAAGGCTATGCAGATGCGTTGAAAAAATATAAAATCCCATTGCGTAAACGCTTGGTTATAGACTGTTCGAATTCCTACGATGAGAACAGTGAGATCATTGAAACAGCGATCCGTAAGCAGGAGCCGGATGGTATTCTTGCTTCCGTGGAGCGTCTTGCATTTTCAACATATTACGTTTGCAGACGCATGGGGATTAAGATTCCACAGGATATAAAAGTAATCGCATTCTCGAGTTTGGAAATCGCAGGATTACTTCATCCAGCACTTTCTGTCGTCCGTCAACCGGCGGTGCAGATTGGGGAGAAAGCTGCTGCAACATTGTTGAAGCAGCTTTCTGGAGATGTATTATCGGAAAATGAAAAATACGTTGTTATGAAATCCGATCTTGTGGTGCGCAATTCTACGCAGGATTAACCTAATCGGCCTTCACGCTACGTGTTGAAACGGCCGCCAATAACATAAATACACCCGCCATCGTCAGACAATAAACCGCTTGATGTTGAAATACATATTTTACCAGAACCGTTCCCAGAACACCATTGACTAATTGTGGCAGGGTAATAAAGAAGTTAAACAAACCCATATACAAACCCATCTTCTTAGCCGGAACGACGCCTGATAGCATCGAATAGGGGGTAGCAAGGATACTTGCCCAAGCAATCCCGACGGCAATCATTGGAATGTAGAGTAGATTCGGATTTTGAATGAATAAAATGGAAATCAAGCCGAGTCCTGAAGTGGCGAGCGCCAACATATGCGTTTTCTTTTTGCCAATCGCTTGATAAAGTTTCGGCAGTAATAGCGCAAAAATGGTTGCCACCAAATTGTAAACGCCAAAAAGTACACCAGTTAGATTTCCGGCATCTGCATATGCCGCAGATGCGGTGTCCGTCGCGGGCAAATGATAGATATGTTGAGCAATTGCGGGAGTGGTAAAAACCCACATAGAGAATAGCGCAAACCAAGAAAAGAACTGAACTAATCCTAATTGCTTCATCGCTTGAGGCATGTTCTTAAAATCGCGAAAGATCGAGAAGAAGTTGTGACTTGCGGTTTCTTCTTCCTCCTGATGCTCTTCAAAGGATTGAAGTTCCTCTGCTGTATACTCTTTAGTCGTAATGACCGTCCACAACAGGGAGAGAACAAGTACGATGGCTCCAGCATAGAAGGACCAGATGACGTTATCTGGAACATGCCCTTGCTCTGCTACTTTTGAAACCCCGAAGTAGGTGGAAAGTACATAGGGTAAAAAGGAACCAATAATTGCACCGGCCCCGATTAAGAAGGTCTGGACGGCATAGCCATATCCATGTTGTTCCTTGGGTAAATTATCTGCCACTAAGGCTCGAAACGGCTCCATTGAGACATTGAAAGCGACATCCATAATCATTAACATCCCTGCGCCGATGAGTAGTGGAGGGATCAAAAGCGCTAAGACAGATGCGTTTGGCATTAATGCTAACGCTGCAGCGGCAACGAGTGCCCCACCTAAAAAGAAAGGTCTGCGTCGCCCTAATCGTGTCCATGTTTTATCCGAGAAATAGCCAATTATTGGCTGTATTAACATTCCAGATAAAGGGGCAACTAACCAAAATAGTGAGAGATGCTCTACATCGGCACCAAATGTTTGAAGGATGCGGGAGGCATTCCCAGTTTGTAGGGCGAAGCCGAACTGTATACCAAAGAATCCGAAGCTCATATTAAAAATTTGAGCACGGCTCAGCCTTGGCTTAGAGCGTTTTAAAGGTTGTTGCATGTTTTGTTTCGTTTAAAAATTGGTGTTTAGAAACGTAAATTAAAAAATAATATCGTTTTCATCACATTATTTTTCCAATAATCCCAGCTATGTCCACCTTCATATTCTTGGTATTCATGTGCAATATTGGCTTCCAATAGCTGTTTATGTAGTTTTCTGTTTTGCGCTATCAGAAGGTCATCTCTTCCACAATCAAAGCGAAAGAATGGAATATTAGCTCGGTTAGCTACAATCGTATCTATAAGGGATAGTTCTGTATCCATTTGATAATTCGAAAGGCTCTCTTCTACAAACAACGAGAAATCTGAAATGTCCGTTATGGAAGAAAGTCCGGAGAATGATGTAAACAGGTTGGGATGACGAGCGCCAAGGCGTATTGCACCATATCCCCCCATGGAAAGGCCTGCAATAAAGAATTTGGAAACCTTGCTGACTTGTTTTGCTGCTATTTGTCGCGTTGCTTCAATAACATCTTCGACAATCCATTTTTCAAAATCTTGCTCTTTCTGTTTCATATAACCGGAGCCATCTCCCCACAAGCCATCGGAGGGCATAACCAGAATAAGCGGTTTGATTAGACCGGTGGAAATTGCTTGATCGACCTGTTCGTGTACGCCTGAGGAAAGTGCCCAGCTCCACGCACTGCCATAGACTCCATGTAATAAAATGACAACAGGGGCATCACTCGGACAATTCTCGGGAATATAAAAGCAGATATCGCCGCGGCCCTGGAGATTATTGGATTTAATCGTTACAAATCTAAGATTTTTAAAGCCATAGCGTGGGTTGGATTGTTCGAGTGTTCTAAATTTTTTCTCCATCAGTTTTAATCAAATAAGATGACACCTTTAGCATTCTTTCCGGCTAACATATCGTCAAAAGCTTGGGGAAGCTGTTCTAAAGAATATCGAGCCGTAATCATTTCGTTTAATTGCAGTTCTCCTGCTAGAAAGTGATCAATAATGCGGTCGAAGTCGCGAGCGGGATTACATTTCCCATAAAGTGGATTCAGATACAATTTATCCCATTCGAATAAGTTCATATCGAAAGGGATTTCTTGCTCTATACCGCTGACTTGTACGGCGGTTCCGGCATTACGAACCATTGCCAAGGGCGCTGCCCCAAGTTCAGCTCGCGCGGTACATTCAAAAGCATAATCTGCACCACGCCCTCCACAGAGGTTTTTAACTTGTTGCGCCATATTTAATAAGCCTTGATCCTGCGGATCAGCTTGTAGACAATGTGTGGCTCCGAATTGCTTCGCCATCACTAAACGATTCGGGTTAATATCGATCGCGATAATCATCTTAGCTTTAGCGATCTTGGCAGCCTGAATAACACTTAAGCCAACTCCACCGATACCTAGAACGACGACATTACTGCCCGCTTTTACTTGGCCTGCATTGACAACAGATCCATATCCAGTCATGACTCCGCAACCAATAATTGCAGCACATTCATGGGGAAGTTTATCGGTATGCACTTTTGTTACGGCAGCCGCCTTAACTAAACTGTATTCCGATAGAGTTCCGATATGAAAGGAACGAGCGAGCGGGCTTCCTCTCCATAGCGTGCCCTTTGCATGCGCGTGTCCGAGCTGGCTGTTATGACCCTGACCGGTTACTGGCGACGATTTTTCACAAATATGATAGTTGCCCAATTGGCATTGGAAACAGTGTAGACATGGAATCGCCCAGTTGAGTAATACCCGATCATTTACTTGTACATGGGTGACATTGGAGCCAACTTGATAGACAATTCCGGCGCCTTCATGGCCTAAGACCAAAGCTTTGTTCCAGGTCAGTGAATCGTAGTCGGTATGACAGACACCGGCGGCCATGATTTTAACTAATACTTCGTCTGCTTCCGGCTCCGCGACTTGAATTTGATCAATAAAAAATTTCCCTTGACCGTCGGTGATCGCAGCATTACATGTCATCATCATTTTTTAGAGAATAAGAATTTATAAGGGATATCTAGTCTTTTAGACCAAGCGACTTCATTATGTGGATCGTTTGGAAACTCTTCATATTTCAGTCTGATTTTTTTATCCTTCGCCAATATGCTGTTAACTTCTTGGTTGCTAGGTAGGAAGTCGAAATCTAGATCTTTACCTCCACAATCTAAATAGACTGCAGTATTTTCTAACGGCTTGAGATCTCTTTTTAGAAGATCTATGATTTTTCCGTCGTCGAAGAAGAAGCCTGAGGATAAACAAGCAGCTTTGGAAAATATCTGAGGGTATTTGTATAAGGCATAGAAGGAAATTAATCCCCCCATGGAGGAGCCGATTATGGCGGTATTTTCCCGATCAGCTTTCGTCCGATAGGTTTTGTCGATAAAGGGTTTTAGTTCGGTGACCAAAAACTGCAAATAGCGTTCTCCTTCTGGCGTGCCATTGTATTCCACCCAGCGATCTTTTGTATTTGCGACAGCAACCAAAATGAACTCCTCAATTTCGCCTTTTCGCATCATGCTGTCAGCTATTTCATCCATACGCCATTCGCTTCCACTGAGGTTCGTATGGTCAATTAAGTTCTGTCCATCGTTGGCATATAAAACGGGATAGTTTTTGTTTTTTTCTTTGAAATAGCTGGGAGGAAGCCATACCACCACATTTCGGGTATTACGTAAATAGCTACTTGCAAAATTATGATGATAACGAACCTCGCCTACGATGCTGCGTTGATAGATATCATTCCAATTACTTGGGTTCAGCGTTACGGTTGTGTCTTTTGTTAATGTGAGTTTAACAGGTTGTGCACTGTGGCCGTTGCCGTTGTACAAAGCCTCTTGATAATATGATCCGCGGGTAATTTTAAATTCAAGTTGGCTGTTCAGTGGAAAGGTATAAGTCTCTTCCCATACATTGTTTCCTTTCGATTTCAGTGATTTGCTTTTGGGATAGATCCAGAAGCCCCAAATCCCTTGGTTTCCAATGGGCCGAATAGAATCTTGCGCTGGCGTAGTTGGCGGTGCAATAACGCGGATCGTCAAATGGGCTTCCTGTGATTTCGCAGAAAAGGCAATGACAGTCAACAGTAGGATGGAGATCAATTTCTTCATTGTTGTTTATAACGGTTACACTAATTTATTTGTTTTTCTTCAGCTAGCAGGCTGTTATTTTATTCTAAATATGGCTTATATTGGAAAATTCAGTTAACTTAATGCATATAAAGTCCAATTTATGCTGAAAGCGAAGCCCGAAATATTACAAAATGGTTTGCAGGAATCCTTCTTGATTAGAGCCTTTGGTCATGAAGCTTTCTCTGCACCCTATCACTATCATCCCGAATATGAACTTACTTATATTGTTCATGGAAAAGGAAAGCGCTACGTAGGTAATCGTTTGGATGACTTTAGTGCCGGTGATTTTGTATTAATTGGCCCAAATCAACCACACTGCTGGAAGTTGGATCAACCCGACATGAAAGCGAGTGCCGTTGTGATTCAATTTACACACGATTTCTTAGGTGCGGATTTTTTTGATAAACCTGAATTTGCGAACATTAACACCTTGCTAAAAGAAAGTCAAGCCGGCCTTAGTTTCCTTCATCCTAAAATGATGACTAAGTATATTTTACGTCTTCGAAAGTCTGAAGGGGTCGAAAGAGTCCTTCATTTTTTGGATTTGTTGAATGAGCTTTGTCATCAAAAATACGAACCCCTGGATATCGGCGCGTTGGAAAATAGTGCCGATAGCCAAAATGATAGTAATCGCATCAATGTGGTAATGGCCTACATTGTAGAGAATTTCAAGAACGATATTAGCCTAGACGATGTGGCGAATGTTGCTAATTTGACGCCTAATGCATTTTGTAAATATTTCAAGAAGCTAACGCGCAAGACTTTTGTCGAGGTGCTCGTACAGTATAGAATGAACTTCGCAGTTCAACAGTTGCTACATACGGATGACACGATTAGTGCTATTGCGTTAGCTTCTGGCTTTAATGATATGTCTTACTTCTACAAAACGTTTCGTGGAAAAATGGGCATGAGCCCCCTCGCTTATCGAAAACAGTTTATGGAATAAAAAGTTGTTACTTTAATAGCCATACCTGTGTTTGATATCCCTGAATGTTAATCTCCTGTTTGCCCTGTTTAGCGGAACCTGTGTTTTCCCCGTAAACCAATTTCGCCTGTTGTTTTTCCATTGGGATTTGTAGTGTCGTTGCTTCTGGAGATAAGTTGATGAGAATCATCGCTTTTTCTTTTCCATTTTCTCTTAAGAAACTAACAATGCTTGGATGGTCATTGGGGAAAGACTGATATGAACCGTTAATTAATACAGGGTAGACTTTCCGGAGTTTCAATAGATTTTTATAAGTGGATAGTAAAGAATTTGGATCAGATTCTTGTTCTTCAACTGAAATACCGTCGTTGCTTTTAACCGTGCTCGTATCCCACCAAGGGCCGGAGTTTTTATACCAGTAGGCCATGCCTGGGCTATCCTTGTCTTTTTTCCATTCGAAGGCTTCTCTATACGGTATTTCATTTGCGTCTGTGATACCACCATACTTTCCAAAGAAGCTATCGCCCAGCATACCTATTTCTTGCCCGTAGTAAATAGAAGGTATTCCACCGATAAGTAAGTTCAATGAGGCTCCCACTTTTTCTTTTCCTTTATCTTGCTTAACAGCCGTTGAAAAGCGAGGGATATCATGATTCTCTATAAAAACAATTTGATTATTGCCTTTCGGAGTATCGCGAAAAGTGGTATCTGCATATGCAGTTATTTTTTCTTTGTCCATACTTCGGATAGCCTGTTGTATGCGGAATGCAAATACCCAGTCAACCTTAGCTTTCGTTAAATAATCTATTCCGTATGAGCCCCAGTCAGCTTGTTCCGCCATAATATGGATTTTGGGGTTAATACCTTTTAACGTATCGATTAAGGGTACCCAGAAGTCGCGAAATAGATTTGTAAGACGCCCCTTATTGTCCAAGTCATCCATCATATGATCCAAGCGAAAGCCGTCTACACCGTCCTCAAAATTTCCATCTTTATTGGGATCTAACCAGTAAGAGAAGAGTTCCTTATTGTATTTAATAACTTCCTTATTAAGTAGATTAACGGTCGTAATTTTCTTACGTTTACCGTCGAAGCCTTTTAAATCATAGAGATCGAAAACAATACTTGAGGGTTTTAATTGTGCTTTATCATCATATAGCAGATAGTCGGAAAAAGCTGATTTCGGGTTGCCATAGGAATCTTTATACCATTGATGATCTTCTGTGACATACTGAGTCTCCATATCCATATAAAGCTTCATCCCTCGTCGATGAAGCTCCTTCACTAGTCCGAGGTATTCATCCTTGCTACCAAAAGTAGAATCGATTTTTTCAAAATCACTCGAATAATAATTATGATAGTAGACGGATTCGTATAGGGGAGTCAATAGGATTGATGTGACACCTAATTCTTGCAAATAGTCTAACTTCTGTTGGAGCCCCGGTAGATCGCCATGTTGATCGTTATTGCTGTCAAAGAAGCTGCGCTGAAAGACGTGATAAATTACTTCATCGCGCACATCTTCCTTGTTTATTGGCTGCTGTTGACAACTGCTGAGCCAGCCAATTGCACTGAATACAGCCAGCAGGAAGTATTGTTGTAGTCCTTTCATTTCAATTCCTCCTCCTGCGTTTATAATAATAATGGATTGATTTCGGAGTCTGCAAGTGTACCGGCCGCTTTACCCATTAACCATTGTTGACGATCATTCTCTTGCCATTGATGCTTTGGTTCGGTTACTTTTGCGCCATCGGCATAGTAAATGATGGTCATTACAGCACGCATTTTATCCGACGAGTTACCTGGGGCGTTATGAATAGTATAACCATAATGCCATGTCGCGTCGCCAGCATTCATATAGGCTGGATGAACTACTGGGAAATTATTTTCTTTAACATATTCGGCAAACGTTTTTTCTGATTCGTCGGAGATAATTACATCTGACACATTATTCTGTTTATGAGATCCTGTCGCAAAGGTTAGCATGCCCATCTCTGGATTTGGAATATCGACTAAAGGCATCCACATGGTAATCGTATTATTAGTGTCTAGTGGCCAATAATTTTGATCTTGATGCCAAGGTGTGGGACCGCCTCCAGGTTCTTTAAAAAGTGCTTGATCGTGATAGAGCCTTACATTCTCAACACCAAGTAGGTCTGCGGCAATATGTGCGAAACGTTTCGCTAATACGAAGCGTTTTACTTCTTCGTCAACACGCCAAAGATTCATGATTTGCAAAAAGGCCTTCCCATAGGTATCCCGTTCTTCAAGTTTTCGTTTTTCCTCATTATGCTTTGCTGCCGCATTGCCAATCTTTTCGCGATAATAAGCGGCCGTTTCTTTGTCGAGTATGTCGCGGATGAGGATATGTCCATCTTTTTGGAATTGGGCAATCTCTTCTGCAGAGACAGATTTTATCTGATCAAGGATTTGATTCTTTGTTGTACTCATGATTTATAAATTTGGTTTATACCCAAAGTTACGGTCGAAGCTGAATTAGGTTTCGGGGGAATTTAGGCTACTATATGGCTTATATTATCATCATTCATTTCAACACTAGCTAAATTGATAAAATAAGCAGTGTAAGTATAGTGTGAAATATTGGTGTCAAGAATCGCTAAATCTTAGATTTTAGGAAGAAAATGTTGTTTTCATTCGGGAACGTTCTCGAATTAAGCGATAGGTTTAAGTGTCATTTTTCTGAATTGTTGGTTTGTAAGTAGTTGCATAACAATGTTTTAAGAATTAAACACGAAGTTTTTCAATGAAAAATAAAAAAAATCAAAAACTCTTTTTTTTATAAATATTCTACAATAATTTAGTGATAACCAAAAAGGGTGGCAATGCATGCCTCCCGATTATAAACAAAAAATAAAATTATGGTTAGGGATTTTTACAATTGGCACTTTCGGCTGATAGTTATCTTCATCTTCAGTTTTCAATTTGTTTCGGCTCAACAGAACTTACAACTTTCGGGGAAGGTTGTAGATGATATGGGTAAGGAGCTTGCTGGAGCGACGGTAAGTATTAAAGGAACAAACAAACAAGTTTCTACTGATGAGTCGGGGAACTATGTATTAGAAGGAATAAGCGCAGGAGCACTTATTGTCGAGGCCTCCTATGTTGGTCACGCAAGCGCTGAACAGCAAATTCAACTCAAGGCTACACAAACATTAAACTTTACTTTATCATCGAATGCGGCTGAAATAGGTGAGGTGGTAGTGATCGGGTATGGTTCGGTAGAACGTAAGCACGTCACAGGAGCTGTTTCCAATGTGCAATCTAAAGACTTTCAAAAAGGCGCAATAACCTCTCCCGACCAATTAATTCAAGGTAAGGTGTCAGGGGTGTCCATCACTTCGAATGGCGGGTCGCCCGGTGCAGGAAGCACTATTCGTGTGCGCGGAGGCGCTTCCTTGTCGGCGAGTAATAATCCATTAATTGTTGTTGATGGTAATCCATTGAGCGGAGAAGGAATATCAGGATCTGCAAATCCTCTTTCTTTAATCAATCCTAATGACATTGAATCCATGACCGTATTAAAGGATGCGAATGCAACTGCTATTTATGGATCTAGGGCATCTAATGGGGTTATTTTGATTACCACAAAGACGGGTAAAATGGGTAGACCAAAGCTCAATTTGTCTACGGTTAATTCCTTGTCAACGATTGCTAATCAAGTTGAAGTGCTTACGGCTGACGAAGTAAGATCTTTTGTTAATGAACGCGGCACTGCAGCGCAAAAAGGATTATTAGGAACTGCAAATACCGATTGGCAAGATCTAATCTATCAGAATGCTTTTACAACAGATAACAATATTTCGCTTTCTGGCGGAGTAAAGAATATGCCCTATCGTGTTTCTATTGGATATTTAGAGCAGGCCGGTATTCTAAAAACGGATATGCTCAGAAGAGGAACTGCTGGAGTGAATTTATCGCCTCGTTTCTTTGATAACCACTTAAAACTGGACATCAATTTCAAAGGAACAATGACAAATCAAAATTTTGCAAATACCGGAGCAATTGGCTCAGCGATTGTTTTTGACCCTACGCAGAACGTATATGACGCAAATAGCCCATATGGCGGATATTTTGAATGGCAAGAAGGCGCTGTTCCAAATTCCCTATCGCCAAGAAATCCAGTTTCATTATTAGATAATTACAACAACAGGGCCGGTGCAAATCGGAGTATCGGAAATGCGCAATTGGATTATTCATTCCACTTTCTTCCTGAATTGCATGCCAACATCAATGTTGGTTATGATATCGCATCAGGCAAGGGAGCAACAAGTATCCCGGATTTTGCGGCATCTAACTTCGCTAATAAGGGGCTATTCCAACGCTATCGCGGCAAACAAAACAACACCTTCATCGAAGGATATTTAAATTACGTTAAGGATATTGAGAGTATCAATAGTAACATTAACGTAACGGCGGGATATGGATATTACGATAATAAGGAAACGAATTACAACTTCAGTTCTTATAATGCCCACGGCGATGTTATAACAACGCCTGTTTATCCTGATAATGTACCTCAGAATAGATTACTTTCTTACTACGGTCGTTTAATTTACTCGTTTGCGGATCGTTATATTCTCTCCGGTACCATTCGTGCGGACGGATCTTCGAAATTCAATCCAGACGGGCGTTGGGGTATTTTCCCTTCAGCGGCATTTACGTGGCGTATAAAGGGCGAAAACTTCTTGAAGGATAACAACAGTATTTCTGACTTGAAGCTTCGTGTAAGCTATGGAGAAACGGGTAATAAAGATGGGATTACGAACTATGGTTATATTCCTGTTTACTATTACAGTACAAATGAAGCTCAGTACCAAATTGGCGACCAATTTTATCATGTTTATTCTCCGATTGCTTACGATAAGACGCTACGTTGGGAATCGACCGCAACGACCAATATTGGTTTAGACTATGGCTTCTGGGGAGGTCGTATCTATGGTAGTATCGATGCATATCAAAAGAAAACGAAAGATTTATTAGCGACGACCGAAATATCTGTAGGTACCAATTACAGTAATCAATTATTGACGAATGTCGGTAATATGGAAAACCGTGGTATTGAAGGTAGTATCAATATTCAAGCTGTTAAATCGGAGCATTTCAACTGGGACTTAGGATTCAATATGACTGTCAATGAGAGTAAGATTACTAACCTTACTCTAAACGATAACCCAGGTTATCAATTAGCGGCAGGGTGGATTACCGGCGGTACAGGAAATGTAATTCAATACCATACCGTTGGTTCAGCACCTTTCCAATACTATGTTTACAAACAGGTTTATGACCAACAAGGGAATCCATTAGAGGGCGTTTATGAAGACTTAAATGGCGATGGCGCGGTAACTCCTGCCGATCGTTATTACTATCAAAAACCCGCTCCTGATTACTTTATGGGCTTCACGACTTCCATTAACTATAAGCGTCTTACTTTAAATACCGTATTGAGAGCAAGCTTCGGTAACTATGTTTATGATAACATCTCTTCGAACTTCGGGGTTTCAAGAAATATTCTAAACCCGTCGCGATTCATAAACAATGCCACAACCGATATATTCAATACGAACTTTAGCAACAATCAATATTACAGCGATTACTATATAAACAACGCTTCTTTCCTACGCATGGATAACCTGGGATTAGTTTATAATGTTGGGAATCTAGATAAAGAAGGTACTGTAACCATGACAGTCAATGCGAATGTACAAAATGTGTTTACGGTTTCTAAGTACAAAGGTGTGGATCCGGAGTTGTTCAATGGTATTGATTACACTTTATATCCAAGACCTAGAGTCTATTCATTAGGGTTAAACTTTGGGTTTTAATATTAAATAAGAAATTCATGAAAAGATATATTAAAAATACGATTTGGGGCGGCATGCTAATCTTGTCTGTTACTTCATGTAGTGAAGACTTATTGAATTTAAGCCCAAAGAATGATATCACGGCCGATCAGGTATACTCATCTGAACAGGGATATAGAGAGGCCTTTTTAAAAATCTACGGAAGTTTATCGATGACATCTGGGGGAGGTGAAGGCGCTAGTGATTTAGCAGGTATTGATGCCGGTCAATCCGACTTCTTTCGTTTGTATTGGAATATTCAGCAATTGACATCTGACGAAACGCTATGTGGTTGGAATGACCCTGGAGTTCCAGATATGGTTTACGGAATGCCCGACGCGGATAATATTATGGTGAAAGGACTATATACGCGATGTATTTATACAATCACTGTAGCAAATGAATTCCTAAGAGAAAGTATGCCTGAAAAACTAGCAGCAAGAGGAATCAGCAATACGGCTGAGATTGATGCATATCGGGCGGAGGCACGATTCGTTCGCGCCTATCAATACTGGGTTTTGCTCGACTTATTTGGGAATCCTCCCTTTGTTACGGAAGATAATTTAATTGGTAAAGTTGCGCCGGAACAAATACAACGTGCTGACTTATTCAAATATATTGAAAAGGAGCTGTTAGAAATTGAACCCCTTGTAAAAGCGGCAAAACAAAACGAATATGGTCGCGCAGATCAAGGCGCCGTATGGACTTTACTGACCAGATTATACCTCAATGCAAATGTATATACGGGGGCACCTAAATACACGGAAGCAATAACCTATGCGAGTAAAGTTATAAATGGAGGATACACACTAGCAAGCAATTATGCGAATCTGTTCTTAGAGGATAATAATGTTACCAGCAGGAATGAGATTATATTCTCGATCAACTATGATGGAGTAAAAACTAGAAACTACGGAGGTACAACGTTTTTAATAAATTCTTTGATCAACGGAGAAATGACTCCAGCAAACTATGGGGTTCCCACAGGTGGTTGGGGCGGTAATCGTTCTACAAAAGCACTTCCTACCGTATTTTCAGATTACAGCGGTAATACCGATAAACGGGCCATGTTCTTTGGGGACAAGTTGGAGAATGATGAGTTAGGCGAGTTTAAAGATGGATTACGCGTGACGAAATTTAAGAACGTGAAATCTAATGGTACACCAGGCGCATCGCAAGGGGGCACATTCAGTTCATTAGATTTTCCATTATTCCGATTGGCAGATGTCTATTTGATGTACGCTGAGGCGGTATTGAGAGGCGGAACAGGTGGTTCAACTGCACAAGCCTTAGCCTACTTTAATCAAATCAGAACAAGGGCTTACGGAAATGCAACAGGTAACGTCTCTGCAATTACTTTGGACGATATTCTGAACGAACGAATGAGAGAACTTTATTTCGAAGGCTATCGCAGAACGGACTTAATCCGATTCGGCAAATTTACAGGCAGCAATTATATCTGGCCGTGGAAAGGTGGTGTAAAGGACGGAAGATCAATTGAGAGTTTTAGAGCGCTTCTTCCATTACCATCTTCTGATGTTATTGCCAATACAAACTTAACTCAAAACCAAGGCTATTAACATAAACACAAGAAATTATGAACCTTATTAATAGACTTCTGATCTTATTTTGCCTAAGTAGCGTGCTATTTACATCTTGCGAGAAGGATGAAGTGAAAACTATAGCGAAAGATGGACAGTCAGGAAATCTGACGAGCTCGACAACCAATGTAACCCTTTCTAAAGCCACACTGAATGACAAGGTGATAGAATTTACGCATACCAACTCGGACTTTGGGTATAGTGCGGGGATTACGTACTCCCTACAATTTGGACTAAAAGGAACCAACTTTACTCCAGCTAGAGAGACGATATTTGAAAATGGGGTAACGATGAAATCCTACACGGGTTTAGAATTAAATAATCTACTTTCTGCAATGAACCTTCCCTTCGATGAAGACTCGGAGATTGAAGTTCGCTTGAAATCTAGCATTTCCAATACTATTGCGGTCTACAGCAATGTACTGAACATCAAATCGAAACCAATCCCGTTAACGTCTTGGATTTATCTTCCTGGTGCTTATCAAGGTTGGGATCCTGCAACAGCCGACAGCTTAATTTCAGCTACTGGAAATGGGATATACACGGGTGTTCTACGTTTTCCAGCTAAGGAATCTGAATTCAAGATTACAACAGGGAAGAACTGGAATGTAAATTTTGGTGATGGTGGAAATGGAACCATTAGTCCAACGGGAGGCAACTTTAAATCCACCGATAAGGGGACATTCCTCATTACCATGGACATGAATAGCAATACCTGGACAATGGAGGCAGCGCCATCTTGGGGCATGATTGGCGATGCGGTGCCTAATTCTAATTGGTCTGTTGATGCAGATATGAAATTTGTGAACGATGGTGCCGGTAATTGGGTATTAAAAACGGTGTTGAATCCGGGGAAATTTAAATTCCGCAGAAATCACGATTGGGGCACGAATCTCGGCGGAAGCGATGGTACCTTAACCCTGGGGGGAGCGGATATTGCCATCACGACAGTGGGAACCTATACGGTGACTATGAATCCAACCACATTGACTTATTCAATTGTTAAAAACTAAACAACAAACAAATATGAGAATCGTTATTGCCATAATCTTTATTTGCTTCCATCTGGTCTCCTTGGCACAGGTAAACCGGATAGAGCCGCTGAATTGGTGGGTAGGCATGAATAACCCGAACGTTCAACTTTTGATCTATGGCGATAACATCTCAAAAAAAACCGTGGAGATCGATTATACTGGCGTCGAACTGATTAAGCAACATAAGGTTGAAAATCCGAATTATTTGTTTGTAGACCTGAGGATTCTGCCATCGGCTAAACCTGGAAAAATCGCTCTTTTATTTAAAGAGCAGGGAAAGAAAACTTTTGTTAAGCAGTATGAGCTGAAAGCTCGGGATGAATCAAAGCGCGCGTTGCAAGGTGTAAACGCCTCAGACTTTGTGTATTTGATTATGCCAGATCGATTTGCAAACGGTGACCCTTCAAACGACCGGGTGAAAGGCATGGCAGACCAGTCGCTCAATCGAGATAGTATGTATTATCGACATGGCGGGGATTTACAGGGAATCATCAATAATTTAGATTACCTACAAGAATTGGGCGTCACCGCATTGTGGTTAAATCCGGTGCTGACAAATGATCAGCCACTCACCTCCTATCATGGGTATGCAAATACGGAGAGTTATCATGTTGATCCTAGATTTGGAGGGAATGAGGCGTATCGTAAACTGATTGATGCCTGCCATAAGCGCGGGATCAAAATGATTCAAGATTTGGTACACAATCACTTTGGAACCGAACATTATACGATTAAAGATATGCCCATGAAAGATTGGGTACATCAATGGAAAACATTTACCAAAACGAATTACAGAGAGCAAGTCCACATGGATCCCTATGCCGCAAAATCCGATAAAGACATCATGTTAAACGGGTGGTTTGATCGGCATATGCCCGATATGAACCAAGACAATCCTTATGTGAAAAATTACATCACGCAAAGCCATATTTGGTGGATTGAAGAGATGGGAATTGACGGATTTCGATTAGACACCTACGCATACAATGACTTAGCATTTATGTCTGAATGGGGAAAAGCCATCGACGCTGAATATCCAAAGATGACCTATTTCGGGGAAACCTGGGTGCATGGTATTCCCAACCAGGCATACTTCACCAAGTCCAACCGGATTAGTCAAGGAATTGATACCAAATTGCAAGGGGTTACTGATTTTCAAGCCTATTGGGCTATTAACGAAGCCTTAAATGGCAAGTTTGGCTGGATGGATGGCGTCGTTCGTTTGTACAATACCTTTGCGAGCGATTTCATGTATGAAGATCCCTATCAGAATGTTGTCTTCCTCGATAATCATGATTTAAGTCGCTATTTATCGGTCGTTGGTGAAGATTTTAATAAATATAAGTCTGGAATCGCTTGGTTATTGACGACGCGCGGGATACCACAACTGTATTACGGTACTGAGATTCTAATGAAAAACTTTGCAAGTCCAGATGGCTTGGTTCGCGAAGATTTTCCTGGGGGTTGGCCTGGAGACAAAGCAAATAAATTTAAACGCGAAGGGCGATCAGCGAAGGAGAATGAAGCATTTGACTATGTGAAAACGCTGGCAAATTACAGAAAGAATAATCCGGTTTTACAACAGGGGAAAATGTTGCAATACATTCCAGAGGATGGCATTTATGTTTACTTCCGATATGATGATCAAAAGCGTGTAATGATAGTGATGAATAGTAAGCAGGAAGCGATTAACCTGCCCACCAAACGGTACGAAGAGGGTATTGCAGGACGTCAGCAGGCAATAAATATCGTCACGGGGGAGCAAATTAATAGTTTAGAAGAACTTGCTATTCCTGCCGTTAGTACGCAAGTGTTCGAGTTAAAATAATAGTAAAATGGCGTTAGAAGCATGTTTATTTGATCTTGATGGCGTATTAGTAGATACGGCGAAGTATCATTTCTTGGCCTGGAAGAAACTGGCAAATTCGCTAGGATTTGATTTTAGCGAGCAGCAAAACGAATCACTTAAGGGGATCAGCCGGGTGGAGAGTCTGAAGAAAATACTGTCATGGGGCGGCTTAGAAATTCCACAGCCAAGACAAGATGAGTTAGCGAGTTTGAAAAACACTTGGTATGTGGATATGATTGCGCATATCAGGCGCGAGGATTTACTGCCGGGCGTGGTTGAATTACTGAACGAGCTACGAAGCAATCACGTTAAAATTGCCTTGGGTTCAGCCAGCAAGAATGCCAAACTGATTTTGGATAACACCGGGATTACTCCCTACTTTGATGCGTTTGTGGATGGGAATTTGGTAAGTGAGTCCAAGCCTGATCCCGCGGTATTCTTAAAGGGTGCCGAATTGTTAGGGGTCATGCCATCGGCCTGTGTCGTGTTTGAAGATGCGGTAGCCGGTGTGGAGGCGGCGCTGCGCGGCAATATGAAAGCCATTGGCATTGGCGACCCGCGAGAGTTAGCAAAAGCGCATTTGGTCGTTAATGATTTAACACACATTGATTTGAAGTCCATTCAAAGTCTGTTTTAGTATATACCTTATTATTGAGTTTATGAAAAATTACATCCAAGCCGATCCATGGAATATTATTGAAGAGGGTTTTGATCCTCAGCTAAATAAAATTTCCGAGAGTTTATTTAGTATCGGTAATGGTAAAATGGGGCAAAGAGCAAATTTCGAAGAGGCTTATTCCGGCGAGACTTTGCAAGGCGCCTATGTGGCTGGAATTTATTTTCCAGATAAGACTAGAGTGGGATGGTGGAAGAATGGCTATCCTCCAACTTTCGATAAAGTTATCAATTCCACGAATTGGATTGGTCTTGATATCTATATCGACGACGAGCAGTTAGATCTGTCGAAGTGCACGGTAAAGCAGTTCAAACGGGTGTTAAATATGCAAGATGGCTATTTACAAAGAACATTCGTTGTGGACTTGTCCGGATCAAGAACCATCGAAGTGAATAGTATTCGCTTTTGTAGTATTGCAGATGATGAGATAGCGGCTATTCAATATAGCATCACGCCTGTAAACTTTGATGCTAACCTTAAAGTGTTGTCCATCGTAGATGGTGATATTGTTAACCAAGATAGCAATTATGATTTTAAGTTTTGGGATGCTGTAAAAGACCATTCTTCTGAAAATGGTATTTTCCTGCAAACGAAGACGTTAAAGACAGGTTTTGAATTGTGTGTCGGTGCGAAGACTGAATTGTTTAGTGATGGACACCCGGTGATTCCAACCAGGAAATCAGTTCGAAAACAGGAGAAATGGATTGCAGAGGAATTTGCTGTGGAGGTGAATGCGGGTAACACCATTAACATCGTAAAGATAGCCTGTGTTCAGTCTTCCTTAAATCATGCAGCAGAGCAATTGACTTCTTCCTGCGAGGAAAAGCTTGCCGTGGCAAATCGCGTTGGCTTTGAAAAACTTAAAGAACATCAAAAGCTTGCATGGGCAAATAAATGGGAGCAGAGTGATATTAAAATTGAAGGCGATATCAAAGCGCAGCAGGCGATACGCTTTAATATTTTTCAGCTTTTCCAGACCTATACTGGAACAGACTCTCGACTGAATATCGGTCCGAAGGGATTTACAGGCGAAAAATATGCTGGAGCTACCTATTGGGATACCGAGGCCTACTGTATTCCATTCTATTTATCAACAGCACCTCAAGAGGTGAGTAGAAATTTATTGATATACCGGTATAACCATCTGCAGAAGGCTATTGAAAACGCAGAAATGTTGGGGTTCAAAAATGGGGCAGCCTTGTATCCTATGGTGACAATGGATGGTACGGAGAGCCATAACGAATGGGAAATTACCTTTGAAGAGATTCATAGAAATGGCGCCATCGCCTATGCCATTTATAATTATATCACGTATACACAAGATTGGGACTATCTCGCCGAATATGGACTGGAGGTTTTAGTGGCGATTGCCCGATTCTGGAAGCAGCGCGTAAATTGGAGTGAAGACCGGAAAAAGTATGTGATACTTGGTGTGACGGGACCGAATGAATACGAAAATAACGTCAATAACAATTGGTATACGAATTATTTAGCCGTTTGGTGTTTAAATTATACCCGAGAAGCATTGGATTATGTGCATGAACATAATCGCTCGCGCTATGCGGAAATTTTAAAATCTATTGATTTCATTCCGGCAGAGATCGAGCAATGGAAAGAAATCGCAGACAATATGTATTTTCCATATCACGCGGAGCTAAATATTTATCTACAACAAGATGGGTATCTCGATAAAGAGCAGTGGTTGGTAAAAGATCTCCCAGCGACAGAGAGACCTTTAAACCAAAAGTGGAGTTGGGATAGAATTCTTCGTTCCTGTTTTATTAAACAAGCGGATGTTCTTCAAGGAATGTACTTCTTTGAGGATGATTTTGACCTCGCTACATTGAGACGGAATTTTGATTTTTATGAACCGCGAACAGTCCATGAAAGTTCATTATCACCCTGTATTCACAGTATTTTGGCGGCTAAACTAAATGATGAGGCTCGCGCCTATGAGTTTTACTTGCGAACCGCACGCCTTGATTTAGATGACTATAACAATGATACGGAAGACGGTTTGCATATTACATCCATGGCAGGCACATGGATGAGTATTGTGCAGGGCTTCGCGGGAATGCGCGTGAAGAATAATCAATTGTATTTTCAGCCGTTCCTCCCCGAGCAATGGAAATCCTTTACCTTTAATATCGGTTTCAGGGAGAAGATTTTATCTATTCAAATTAGCAAGGAGACGATGGATATAACGAATACTTCAACGGAATCCTTGTCGATCGCGGTGGGCAATTCACAGTATGAGATTGCAGGAGCGAGTTCATTATTAATCAGGTTGTAAGGTCTACCTATTAAAACATATAGATTGAAAAAGGCAGTTGATTAACTGCCTTTTTTAATGCTGTCGAGCGAATCGTGGGTTGCGCAATCCGCTATCATAGAACCTTAAAGCTTTGTCCCTATGTGGACGGAGTTTATACACCAGGAAATGAGCTTATAGGCCTAAAATTTTTCTGTTAAACGCCTCGTCGGCACCTGTAGCGGCGAAATCATCAAATGCCTTGTCCGTTACTTTGATGATATGGTTTTTAATGAATTCGGCCCCTTCTATTGCACCGTCAACGCTGTTTTTCAGAGCACATTCCCATTCGAGTACAGCCCATCCTTCATAGTCGTACGCGGCAAGTTTACTAAAGATGCTTTTGAAATCGACTTGACCATCCCCTAAAGAGCGGAAGCGCCCAGCTCGTTCTACCCAACCGCTATATCCGCCATACACGCCTTGTTTTCCCGTTGGGTTAAACTCGGCATCTTTTACGTGGAACATTTTAATCCGCTCATGGTAATAATCAATATAGGATAGATAATCCATGCCTTGTAATAGTAGGTGTGAAGGATCATACAATAGGCAGGCGCGCGGATGATTATCTGCAGCTGCTAGAAAGCGTTCGTAACTAACGCCATCGTGCAAATCTTCACCTGGATGGATTTCGTAACAAAGATCGACGCCATAGTTGTCAAACTCGTTTAAAATGGGGAGCCATCGTTTCGCCAATTCCTTGAATCCGGTTTCTACGAGTCCCGCTGGGCGTTGTGGCCATGGGTAGACCATATGCCATAGCAAGGCTCCGGAAAAGGTAGCATGCGCATTTAAGCCTAAATTTGCGGAAGCCTTTGCCGCATATTTTAATTGCTGCGCTGCCCATTCGGTTCTGGCCTTCGGGTTATTTCTAACTGCTGCAGGAGCAAATCCATCAAACAGTTCATCGTAGGCCGGATGTACGGCAATTAATTGACCTTGTAAGTGGGTCGATAGTTCCGATATTTCTAGACCAATGTCCAATAGCTTTCCTTTGATTTCATCGGCGTAAGTTTTACTTTCTGCTGCTTGTTGTAAGTCGAAAAAGGAAGGATCATTCGTTGGAATTTGAACAGCTTTATAGCCTAGAGCTTGTGCCCATTTTCCAATATTTTCTAAAGTGTTATAGGGTGCTTCGTCTGCAATAAATTGAGCTAAAAATATCCCTGGACCTTTCAGTGTTTTCATATGGGTTTATGTTTCGCTAAATATAGTAATTTTTAGTTTTCTAGTTTGTGCGGCCGTTTGATTCTGATTGTAACAAATGTTAAAATCCGCCAAATGCCTATGAATTGGCATAATGATTGGAACAATCCCTTCCAAATAAGAATGTTTAATTAGAGGAATGAAACTATGAAAAAGGTAATGATGCTATTATTTGTTGCGATTGGCTTGGCTTCTTGTAGCAAGGATACGTTAGATAGTATCGAGCGCGATACCGCGCAAAATATTATCCGTATTAACAAGTGGTATGATGTTATTAAAACAGTAAGTGTTGCAGGTACAGCAGATGTTTCTACAGTACTTGTGGGGACGGGTGATAATAACTACATGGAATTTCGATCAAACAATAATGCGTATATCATGAAGTCGGATCAAAGCTGGTCAGATCCTATTCCCTACAAATTAGAAGGTGAGAAAGTAATGATGTTCGACGGAGTTGAGTATCAAATCCAAGAAAGTATTATTTCTACGATTGCAAAATTCACGTTGAAACGCGTTGATGGCCCTACAACGACCACGATACAATTTAGAAGACGTTAAATACAAACTTAAGATGAGAGCTGAGGCTGCCCTAATGGGGTGGCCTTTTTTATTGCTTGTTTTTTGCTTCAATCCATAAGGACATATATTTTGTTGCACTAAATTGATTCGTCCAAAGGATTTGCCCGAGAATATTCTGCCTTCTATGCTCCTCAAGATGTACATTTAAATCCTCGATTCTCTGAAAAAAAGCTTCGAAATATGTGCCTGAGTGTAGCTTTTTCAATAAATTCCTTCCATTTGAAGCAGCTGCTTCCCAGGTCAATTGACCCTTGTATAGTATAACACATTTATCTACAAAATCTTCAAGGTCATCCACAATAAAGCCATTCCATTGATCGGAATTAGCAAACCCTTCCGCCCCAATTGCGCTTGTAACCGAAGGGGTGCCGGCCCGTAAGGCATCGATGAATTTTCCCTTCAAACCAGCGCCAAACGGAATCGGAGCAATAAGCGCACGGTACTGTGCTATGGTTTCTATCGCATTTGTCGCGCGCCCTTTAATGATAAAGCCTTCTTTTGGCTTGTTCAATTCCCAAACCTTTTGACTGGGGTAGGCTCCATAGATATGTAATTCCGCTGCTGGTAATGCTTTTCGGATTTTAGGCCATAATTCTTTTAAAGCTAAGACAGTCCTCCAATTTGGTTCGTGTATAAAATTCCCAATAAAAACGAAGTTCTTCCGTTCGTTAAAGTCAATATCTAAAGGGTTTTCGTCTCCAACAAAAAATGGAAGCAATTGCAATAAGTTCGATTGTATATTTAATTGGTTTGTTAAGATTTCGATTTCAACAGTAGAAATTATAAGGGACATGTCGCACCTCAGGATGGACGCCAACTCGCGTTTAGCATGTTCATTATAATATAAGTCGTTGGAAAGCGGGCCCCCAGCTTTATAAGCTTCTTGACGGGCATAACGAATAAAATGTAAATCCTCAGTGTCTAGAATTAGCAAGGCTGATGGGCAGCTGGCTTTTACGCGCCAACTGTATTGCTCTTCAATCATGAAGCGATCGAATAATACGATGTCGGGTTTTAGTGTTTGTATAAAAGCGTCGAACGAGCTGTCGTTTAGTTGAATAATATGTTCTTTAACCGCTAGATCAGTAAGTGGAAATGAGTGTTCGGATTTGCTTGCCGCACATGCGAAATGTATTTCATAGCCTCGCAAAAGAAAATTGTTGATCAATTCCAGCATCCGCCAGCCAGCGGCAGATGATGTTGGTTCGGGCCAAACTAAACCGATTACTAATACACGCATACTCATTTTGCAAATTAACATAATTAGGTGGACTCCATTGGATGAATTTTGTTTTTGTACCTTTGCATCATAATTTGAAAGCTATGTTAGGATTAAAATTGTTGACCGATCCGCGTTGGGCAAATATTGCGGAGTCTAACTTGGAAGAAATTTTAACAGATCACGCTTGGTGTGAACAAAAAGCCGCATCCAATGCAATTTCGTTGATTACACAGAACTCTGAACATGCCGATCTGGTGCATGAATTGACGGCAATTGCGATAGAAGAGATGGAGCACTTTAAGATGGTAATTGATATTATCGCTGAACGTGGTTATACCTTGGGCAGAGAGCGCAAGGACGATTATGTAGGCCGTTTGATGAAGTTTGCGAAGAAAGATGGCTCGCGTAATCAAGCTTTTATCGATCGCTTGTTATTTGCGGCCATGATTGAAGCGAGAAGTTGCGAGCGATTTAGGGTGTTGTCCAAGAATATTCAAGATCAAGACTTGGCGAAGTTCTATCATGATTTGATGGTTTCAGAAGCGAATCATTATACGACTTTCTTAAATTTTGCAAGGAAATATACCATTGATGTCGACGTTGAGAAACGTTGGAAGGAATGGCTTGATTTCGAGGGTGAGCTGATCCAATCCTATGGGACGAAAGAACAAATTCACGGATAAAACTTTCTTATCATATATCAATGTATAGCCTGAATATTCGGGCTATTTTTGTTTTATCATTTAAGGAAAAAGATATGGAATTAGGAATTGGAATGTTTGGGGATTTACAGGTAAATCCCCAAACAGGCGAAATACAAAATACGCAAGTACGTTTAAACGAAATCATCGAAGAGATAAAATTGATGGATGAGGTTGGCGTTGATTTCTTCGGAATGGGTGAGCATCACCGGGCAGATTATGCGGTTGCATCACCAGAAATTATATTAGCAGCAGCGGCTACGGTTACAAAAAATATTAAGTTAGGTAGTGCTGTATCGGTATTAAGTTCTGCGGATCCAGTAAAATTATATCAAGATTTTGCAACAGTTGATCTGCTGTCGAACGGACGCGCGGAGATTATGGCGGGCAGAGGGTCCTTTATTGAATCATTCCCATTATTTGGTTTTGATTTGAAGGACTATAGTTCACTATTCGAAGAAAAATTGAATCTGTTAATGCGTTTGAATAATGCAGAAACCGTGACATGGACGGGAAAACATCGCCCGAGTTTGATTAATCAGTCGATTTATCCACGTCCAACAAATGGGAAATTGCCTATTTGGGTCGCTGTAGGTGGAACTACCGAGTCCGTTATCCGTGCAGGGAAATTAGGACTCCCAGTTATGTTTGCCATCATTGGAGGATCTCCTATTAATTTTAAACCATTATTTGAAGTTTATCAGCAAGCGTTTGTAGATTCTGGTCATAACCTTGAAGATATGCAAGTTGGCGTTCATATGCATTCCTTCTTTGGGGAGGATTCTCAAGAGATTTCCAATTGGTATTATCCATTTTATGCTTCGCAAATGGACCGCATAGGCGCATCTCGTGGTTGGCCGACCTACCAGCGGACGCAATATGATTACGGACGTTCAAGACATGGGCATTTAATTGTTGGCGATGTCAATGAATCGGTTGATAAGATTCTTCAAATGCAAGAAACCTTTGGTTTGACTCGATTTTCAGCGCATATGGATGTAGGTAGTCCTGATCATAGTAAGATGATGAAAGCGATAGAGCTTTATGGTACGCAGATTATGCCGAAAGTAAAGGCAGCAATAGCTTAGCACTTGTTTCGGATAATCGAGATTTTGGAGTAGCAACTTCAAATCTTTTCGAACAGTATATTAATTAGTTTATCTCTATTTCAATGGGGAAGAATATGATAAGATCATTCTTCCCCATTTTTTTTACATCGCATTGTGGAATTTTAATAATTAATGCATCCTCTTAGAAATGCTATTATGAAAAGATTCAATTTATTACTTATAGGGACCGCACTGTTTTTTAATTCTTGCAGTCAGTCTAATAAAATGGAAAGTACTGCAGACGCTGCGGTAGCGGAGCTGAGCACTGATTTTTCCGATAATCCTAACGCAGTAATGGCGAATAAAGGGGTTGAAGCAACTGCCGCTGATGTGGTGACGACGCAGGCTTCCGAGGCGATTAATCCTGTTGTGAATAAAAAAATAATTCGTACAGGAAATATTTCTATTGAATCGAAGGACGTTAAGGCGAGTAAAAAAACATTGGATGGGCTATTAAAAAATGTACAAGGTTATTACGAGAGCGAAACAGTGAATAACGCTAAAGCGTATACTTCTTTTGACCTTGTCGTTCGTGTACCGTCGAATAAGTTAGATGAACTATTGGCGAATCTCGAAAATGGTACCGACAAAATAACCGAAAAGAATTTAAGAGCGGAAGATGTCTCTGCACAGTATTATGATACGGAGTCAAGATTAAAGAGCAAACGTGCTTATTTAGAGCGTTATCAGCAAATGGTGTCATCCGCAAAATCAGTGAAAGACTTGTTGGAAATTCAAGAGCAGATCCGAATGTTACAAGAAGAAATAGATGCTAGTGAGGGTGTTTTGAGAAATTTAAGCGGGCAGGTAAATTACAGCACATTGACGATTCATCTTTTCGAAGAGAATGCGAATTTACCGATGGGAAGTAATTCGTTTTGGACGCGTGTGAAAGACTCATTTGCGTTTGGTTGGGATTTGATCGAAAATTTAACGATTGGAATAATTGGATTATGGCCGCTGCTCATTGTCGCAGTACTTGTTGTATATGTGATTCGTTCCATTCGTAGAAGGAAGAGATCGAAAAGAATAGACAAGGATGTACAAGGATAGCTTGCGGAATGGTTTATGCTGAACGGCCTCAATCTGCAGGTATGCGTATGGTAGTTAGTTTAATATATTTGTTCAAGTAGTGAAAGGCCTGTCCATTTGTGGATGGGCCTTTGTTCTTGTTCTCCAAGCTATTCCAATCAAAATTACCTTGAGCTGATAAAAAATAACTTATCTTTGCGCTGTGGAAAATGCAACAAAATTAGTAGACATTCGGAGTTTAAGCTTAGAACAAATTAAAACTGCTTTAGTGGAAGCCGGTGAACAAGGGTTTCGTGCGAAGCAGATTTATGAATGGTTATGGCAAAAATCAGCTACTGATTTTGATCAAATGAGTAATTTGAGCAAGTCGTTACGTGAAAATCTTAAATCACGTTTTTCGATCAATGCGGTACAAGTACGCCAATCCCAAATATCGTCTGATCGAACGATCAAAAGTAGCTTTACACTGTATGATGGTAATGTTATAGAGGGAGTTTTAATTCCAGCCGAGGATCGCATGACCGCTTGTGTAAGCTCCCAAGTGGGCTGTAGCTTGACATGTAAATTTTGTGCGACCGGCTATATGGATAGAAAGCGTAATTTGAATGCCGACGAGATTTATGACCAAGTGGTATTAATCAGCAAGCAAGCCGAGGAACAATACGGACATCCGCTTACCAATATTGTTTACATGGGTATGGGTGAACCCTTATTGAATTATAGCAATATGATGAAATCGGTTGATCGAATAACATCGCCAGATGGATTGAATATGGCCGCAAAACGGATTACGGTATCGACAGCTGGTATTGCGAAGATGATTAAGAAACTGGGCGATGATCAAGTTCGTTTCAACCTGGCATTATCGCTACATGCTGCTAATGATACTAAGCGTAACGAAATTATGCCAATTAATGAGCAGAACTCATTAAAGGCTCTCGCTGAAGCATTGAAGTATTTCTACGCAAAAACGAAAAACCCCATAACATTTGAGTATATCGTGTTTGATAATTTCAACGATGAGTTAGAAGACGCAAAAGAGCTCGCGAGGTTCTGCAAGCATGTACCTTGTAAAGTAAATATCATTGAATATAATCCGATCTCATTGGCGGATTTTGTAAATGCTGAAGCAGACAAGATTGACCAGTTTGCTGCTTATCTGCGAAGTCAAGGCATTACAACGAACGTTCGTCGAAGCAGAGGAAAGGATATTGACGCTGCCTGTGGGCAATTAGCAATCAAGGATAAAGAGTCCAATAAAGTAGAAGCTTAAAGTTAACTATTAGGTAAATTTTACTTGATGTTATTTTGCTAGTTTTCAGCATGAAATTGCTTGAAAAATATGCGAAAGCTGTACTGGATTTATTCTTCCCGCCTTTATGTGCAGGCTGTACAAGGGTTCTTTTTTTCCAAGAACGATTTATTTGTACGAAATGTTTATATCATCTTCCCTACACCGATGATCATCTAATTCCTAACAACGAAAGCTATATTTTAATGCGAGGTAAGCTCAAGATTGAGCGGGCAGTTGCTATGCTTCGATTCAGACCTTCGTCGCGCGTAGAACACATCATCTATCAATTAAAATATGCAAACAAAGCGCAATTGGGTTATTTTCTAGGGCATATGTATGGAACGCTGTTGATGGAGAGAAGCTACTATATGGACGTCGATTATTTAATTCCAATTCCTTTGCATCCGCTTCGTTTCGCGAAAAGAGGATATAATCAAAGTGCTTGCTTTGGAAAAGGCCTGTCAGATCGATTGGGTAAACCTTTATTAGAGAATGTATTGCGGCGAGTGAAAAATAATGCTTCGCAGACAAAGAAAGACGCCAGCGATCGCGTCGAGTCTGTCGAACAAATCTTCTATTGTTCGAAGTCAGTCAATCTCAATGGGAAACATATCTTATTGCTTGATGATGTTTTGACAACAGGATCTACCTTAGCATCAGCGGGTGATGCTATATTAAACGCGTTCCCCTGCTGTAAAATCTCGATAGCGATTATCGCTAAGGCTTAACGGCGTACTTTACCATTGTGGACTGATGGACAGTCGCAACGGTTGAAGATAGAACAGGAACTTACAGAGAAACAGAGAACAACTGCAGCGAATGTAATTTTAAGGAATTTCTTCATTATTGATATTGTGCTCTAGGGCTATAAAACAACAGGAAACTAAATAAAGCCATCCCAATACCGACCATGTCGGCAAATACATCCCACCAATCCGCATGGCGAGTACTCGTGAAATACATTTGTCCGAGTTCAGTTAGCGCAATAAACAATACAGCAATTAGAAAAACAATAGACATTGTTTTCATTTTTGCAGCTCTGCGCTTTGTTTGAATCGCACTTCCGAAAAGCATCAATGTAGTAAAAAGGTAAAAACTTCCGCAATGGACCATCTTATCAGATCCACAGAAATAATTGCCTGAGGGGAGGTCGGTTGCGGGCATAAACATAAGTACGCACATTAAAATCGCCCATATGATTGCCCAAGCATAATTTAATATCCAATTCATTATCGTTAAAATTCGCTTTTTTAATCCGTATTAAAAAGAACTCCACGTTTTTTTATCGTTTTTATAGGCTAGTGTAATCTGATATTAAAATTATATGACTGATATAGAGTTATTTATGTGTTATTGTTGCATTTTTATAGTACTATGTATTGCAAAGTACCATCCAAAGGATATATCTTTGTATTGTTA
>JBEBRI010000027.1:0-30485 GCA_040394915.1 Sphingobacterium sp. | reverse complement strand
TACGAATATAATGTGTATTTCTTACACTATTAAATTTTTTTGGTAATTTGTTTGTTGATTTATATAATTGTTAGGGTTATATTGTTATCCAAATTAATCAAATAAATAAATTTAGATTTTGCAGACGCATTTTACCATTGATTGTGTAATCTTTTCCTTCGATGAAGGCCAATTAAAGATACTTTTAGCAGAGAGAAATGAATATCCTTATAAGGAATGGTGGGCACTACCTGGATATTTTGTCAATAAGTATGAAGAAATGGAAGATGCGGTATCGCGTATTCTATTTGAGATGACCGGCTTAAAAGATATCTATATGGATCAATTAGCGGCATTTGCAGGCGTTAAGCGACATCCGGAGGGAAGAATTCTAACCGTTGCTTACATGGCCTTGGTACAGATGGAAGAGGTGAAGAACAAGATTGCGCCAACCTCTGATTACATGCGTCAACTGAAATGGTTTCCAGTTGCGGAGTTGCCCGACTTGGCTTTTGACCACCGCGATATTATCAATCTAAGTTTGGAAAGGTTGAAGAAGTCTGTTACATACTCCACAGCCCCTTACGAATTATTGCCTACAAAATTCACGCTGACACAACTGCAACAGGTGTATGAGTCTATACTCAATAAAAAGCTTGATAAACGTAACTTCCGGAAGAAGATCAATAATCTCGGTTATCTGAAGGAATTGAACGAATATCAAAAGGGAGTGTCCTATAGAGCAGCCAAACTGTACTCTTTTGACAAAAAGAAATTCCATAAACAATTTTCACAAGATTAAATATTTAGTCCTTTTTTAGCCACATTTCCTATCGAAAATGCCGGTTCAGTGTTAAGAATGTGTTAAGAATCACTTTTTTGACATTTGAATGATATATTTTATTATCATTTCTTTACTTTTGAACAATTTTTGAAAAAAGTCAAAAGATAAAAAAGGAGAGAAATGGAAAATCGTAAGGAACAAATCATTGAAGCGGCGTTGAAACGCTTCTCGCATTTTGGTTTTCAAAAAACCACAATGAACGAGATCGCTGAGGATTTGCGAATTACCAAAGCAAATCTGTACTATTATTATCCAGACAAAACCAGTCTAATTTTAGCAGTTTTACATGCTGTAATCGACAATATTCATGCAGATGAGCTAAAACTTATTAATAAGTACAATGGTAATCTAATTGACACGCTGGTGAGCATCTTGGAAATGCGCGCTTCATTCTTAAGAAAGTATTATGTACTTCACATTGCCGAAAATTTAGATTGGCTGAAAGGTATGGATATTCAATGTACCATGGAAGGCTTCTATAATCGGGATGTGGAATGTATCGCAGCTTTATTTAAGAAGGCAGTTGATTCCGGTGAAGTCGTTTTAGAAAATGCAGCGGATGCAGCGGCGGCTTACGTTGAGTTAATAAAAGGGGTAAGTATTTTGCATACTGTATCGGATATTATTACCGGTATCCCGAATGAGCAAAATGTCGATTTGATCTTAGCGAGCCAAATAAGAGCGACGAAATTAATATTTGCAGGAAAAATAAAATAAGAATTACTCATACATGAAAAGGATAAATATAATCACTCTGTTAATAGCAGGAATTTTTTCAGGTTCTATGCTGCATGCGCAGGAAACCTTGACGCTTCAAGAGGCTGTAAAGTTTGCCTTGGAGAATAAGGCCGAGGCTAAGAAATCCAAGTTGGATGTCGAAAATGCGCAGTATCAAATCGATGAGGTGCGAGCTGGCGCACTTCCGCAAATTAATGGATCGGCATCTGTGAAGTACAACGCCATTATCCCAAGTATGCCCCTCGATATGGGCGGTCAGACGACCTATATCAAAATGGGACAGCCTTGGAATTCTACTGCTGCCATTTCTGTAAACCAACAGATATTCAATCAGTCCTTATTTACAGGATTGAAAGCAGCAAAAACAACGCGTGAGTTTTATGCAATTAATCATCAGCTGACCGAAGAGCAGTTAATTGAAAAAGTAGCGAATGCATATTATGATGTGTATACGACTCAATTGCAGCTGGAAACGATTGATAATAATTTGAGTAGTACGACAAAAACACGCGACGTAATTGCGGGTCTTGTGCAAGCTGGATTAGGTCGCAAGATTGATTTAGATAGAACGAATGTGGCGATTAACAACTTACAAGCAAATCGCCAAATTGTTATCAATGCACTTGAACTCAAGGAGAATGCGTTGAAATTTGCAATTGGTATGGCGATGGAAACGGATATAGTTCTTCCCAAAGAAACCTTTGATATCGATGCGGGATTGGCCGGATATGCAGTTTCTGATTTGAACAATCGTACAGAAATCCAAATCTTAGAGAAGCAAAATGAACTGTTAGAGTTGAACCGTCAAAGCATTAAAGCGGACTACTATCCGAAATTATCTTTTGGAGGCGACTTAGGCTACACCGGATTTGGACAAGGGTTTCCAATAGGTGGCGACTTTAATTGGTTTGGAACCTCAGGTTTAGGTTTAAACTTGTCTATTCCAATTTTCAATGGTGGTGCTACAAAAGCGAAAGTGAATCAAGCGACCATTAAGATTAAGCAAGCCCAAGTTGATCTCGAGGATACTAAACTAGCATTGAACTTAGCAAACGAAAATGCACGCGCGCAAATTAAAAATAGTTTGTTGACCGTTGATGCGAATCGTCGCAATGCACAGCTAGCTCAAGAGGTATTGAATGATACCAATAACAACTACAGAAATGGCCTAGCGACATTGACTGAATTATTAGATGCAGAAAATGCTTTATCTGATGCTCAAAACAATTTGAACACTTCGCTATTAAATTATAAAGTTGCCGAGATCCAATTGATCAAAGCAAATGGAAAATTAAAAACATTAGTAAACGAATAATCACAACCCTTAATACTCATTATGAAACGCGCTTTAATTACAATTATAGTCATTGCATTAGCCCTTGGCGGGATAGTCTACTTGTTAAACAAGAACAAGGCTAAGGTCGAGCAAGAAACAGCTGTGGTAGCACACAAGAATGCAGCAGTTGCCGTACGTATTGACACGGCAAGAAATCAACAAATGAGCTTAGCTTATCAAGCGAATGGTACTTTCATGCCTAAACAAGAGGTTACTGTGGCTGCCGAAACCGGTGGTCGCGTTGTTCGTGTTCTCGTTGACGAAGGTTCTCGCGTTTCGGCGGGTCAAACCTTAGCCGTTGTAGAAGGCGATAAGCTAAATGTCAATGTTGCGAATGCACAAGCATCATACGATAATGCGCAAGCGACTTTACAACGTTATGAAAGTGCTTTAGCAACTGGTGGTGTAACGCAACAGCAGGTCGATCAAATGCGTCTTCAATTTGAAAATGCGAAGAACAACCTGAAGAGTGCCAAATTAACTGCAGGTGATGTTACGATCAAAACATCGGTAAGTGGTATCGTAAATGCACGTAAAATTGAGCCGGGTGCTTATGTTAGCCCTGGAACGCCAGCATTTGATATCGTGAATGTAAGCACCTTAAAATTACGTGTGAATGTAGATGAAAAGAATGTAGCTACATTACGTTTAGGACAAACGGTTCAAGTATTAGCGAGTGTTTATGTCGATAAAACTTTCACTGGTAAAATTACGTTTATCGCGCCTAAATCGGATGGTAGCTTAAACTTCCCTGTGGAGATTGAGATTGCAAACAACCCAAACAATGATTTACGTGCAGGTATGTACGGTACAGCGGTATTTGGTGGCGAAGGTACAGCATCCGCATTAGTGGTGCCTAGAAATGCTTTCGTTGGTAGTATCTCTGATAATAAAATATTTGTATTGAAGAATGGCAAAGCAATCGAAACCAAGGTAACTTCAGGAAGAAGTTTTGGAGATCTGGTCGAAGTAACGAGCGGTTTAGCGGCTGGCGACCAAGTGATTATTTCAGGACAAATCAATTTGTTAGATCAATCTCCTGTGGAAGTGATTAAATAATGGTGCGAAACGAAAATTAAGACATGAAGATTACTGAAATATCGATAAAACGTCCCAGTCTGATCATTGTATTATTTATAATACTGACATTGGGTGGGATCTTCTCATACACCCAGTTGGGGTATGAGTTAGTACCTAAATTTGAGGTAAACGTAATTACCATTCAAACCGTATACCCGGGAGCTTCCCCTACGGAGGTAGAGAACACGGTAACTAAAAAGATTGAAGATGCGGTTTCCTCGCTGGAGAATATTAAGAAGCTAGAGTCAACATCCATGGAGAATGTCTCTGTGGTGATGATTACGTTGAACGACGGTGCAGACGTTAACTTTCTTTTGACCGACGCGCAGCGTAAGATCAATACCATTTTGAAGGACCTACCAGATGATGTGGATCCTCCATCATTGAATAAATTCTCGCTTGACGACGTAGCGATTATGAGTCTTGCGGTGACATCGAAGTTGACTGAGAAAGAACTATATGATTTATTAGACAACAAGATTCAACCTATTTTTGCACGTATTAACGGTGTTGCGAAGGTAGACTTAGTTGGTGGTGAAGAAAGAGAAATTCAAATCAGTGTTGATGCTAAGAAATTAGAAGGATACGGACTATCAATTGGTCAAGTTCAACAAGTAGTTGCGCAATCTAACCTTGACTTCCCAACGGGGAATGTGAGTACACGCGATAATAGAACTACGATTCGTTTAGCCGGTAAAGTTACGGATGTAGAGGAGTTGAGAAATCTTCCAATAACGACTCCTGCTGGCATTACCGTTTTCTTACGGGATGTTGCTGATGTTCAAGATGGAATTAAAGAAATTGAGAAAATTGCTCGTTTAGATCAAAAGAATACCATCTTATTGCAAGTATTCAAACAGTCTGATGCCAATGCCGTAGAAGTTTCCAAATTGGTGAAAGAGACGATTACTACCGTGGAGAAAGATTATGCTACTAATGATGTTAAAGTATTGGTGGCGAATGACTCGACAGACTATACCTTAAACGCAGCAAATAACGTAATGCACGACTTAGTAATTGCGATTGCGTTGGTAGGTTTTATCATGTTATTCTTCTTACATAGTTTACGTAATGCTGCGATTACGATGGTCGCTATTCCGCTATCATTGATCGCGACTTTCATTGGTCTATTACTGATGGGCTATACGTTAAACTTAATGTCTTTACTAGGTTTATCGCTCGTGGTAGGTATCCTTGTCGATGATGCGATCGTTGTTATCGAGAATATTCACCGCCATATGGAGATGGGTAAAAATAAAGTGCGTGCAGCATATGATGGAGCGAAAGAAATTGGTTTTACCGTATCTGCAATTACCTTAGTTATCGTGGTTGTGTTTTTACCAATCGCTATGTCTTCAGGTCTAGTAGCGAATATCTTAGCGCAATTCTGTGTGACTGTTATTATCTCTACTTTACTATCCCTACTTGTATCCTTTACCGTGGTGCCATGGTTATACTCTCGTTTCGGTAAATTAGAGCATATCAACGGAAGCTCTTTCTTTGGACGTATCATTACTGGGTTTGAAGCTGGACTTACGAAATTCACACACTGGATTACGGGTATTCTAGAATGGTGTCTGAAAAGCAGAGGAACGAAGCTAGCGACTTTAGGACTTTCTATTTTGCTATTTGTGGGTTCCTGTAGCTTAGTGGGGATGGGATATATTGGTTCCGACTTTTTCCCGGCTTCAGATAAAGGAGAGTACTTGATTCAATTAGAATTAGAAAAAGATGCTTCGTTAGAGAAAACCAATTTCTTAACACAAAGGGCTGAAGCAATTATTCTTGCTAAGCCGGATGTGGAACGTATTATTACCTCCGTAGGACAATCTTCGGATGGGGTAATGTCGACTTCGGGATCTCGTTATAAGTCAGAAATTCACGTTATTATGAAGGATACTTATACGGAAAACTCGAAGGTTTATGCGGCAGTTCTACAACGTGAATTAGAAAACAAACTGGTAGGCGCGAAAATTAAGTCTGTCAATATGGGCTTAATGGGAGCGGAGCAAGCGCCATTGAAATTGACAATTATCGGTTCCGATGTGAAAGATGCAGGCGAATTTGCGGCGAAAGCTGCGGATCTTTTACGTAAAGTTCCTGGGGCTACCAACGTCAAATTATCTTCTGAAAGTGGTAACCCTGAGATCAACGTAAAAGTTGATCGTGAGAAAATGACCTCTTTAGGTTTAAATGTTGCAAGTGTCGGGATGACGATGCAAACTGCATTCTCTGGAAATACAGACAATAAATTCCGCGCTGGTGATAATGAATATGATATCAATATCCGTTTCGATGAAGCGAGTCGTTCGAACATTTCGGATGTTCGTAACTTGAAATTCATTAATCAACAAGGTACACCGATCGCATTGGAGCAATTTGCGGATATCAGCTATAGTTCAGGTCCAACCTTATTAGAGCGTCGTGATAAATCGCCTGCTGTATCAGTTCAAGCGTCTATCGTTGGTCGTACATTAGGTGAGGTTGCTGGTGAATGGCAAAAAGAGTTTGAGAAGTTAGAACGTAAGCCTGGTGTCGTGTATATCTGGGGTGGTAATATGGAAAGTCAAGAAGAAGGTTTTGGTACCTTAGGAATTGCTTTATTAGCTTCCGTCCTGTTGGTTTACTTAGTAATGGTATCGCTTTACGATAGTTTCTCAACCCCATTTGTCGTGATGTTCTCAATTCCACTATCATTCATTGGAGCCTTATTGTTACTAGCCTTGACGGGACAATCCTTGAACATCTTTACGATATTGGGTATAATCATGTTGATTGGTTTGGTGGCGAAGAACGCGATCTTATTGGTCGACTTTGCGAATCACCGTAAAGAACATGGAGATTCAACACATGATGCATTAGTTGCAGCCAACCATGCTCGTCTTCGTCCAATCTTAATGACTACAATCGCTATGGTTTTCGGTATGATTCCAATTGCAATGGCAACAGGTGATGGTGCGGATATGAACAGAGGTTTAGCAATCGTAATTATCGGGGGTCTATTATCATCCCTACTTTTAACCTTAGTTGTTGTTCCAGTAGTTTATTCAATCTTCGATAGTATTGGAAAACGTTTCGGTAAGAAAGAAAAAACAAATTACGAAGAGTTAATGACTGCAGAATTTGTGATGAATGAAGACTATGTTGACGAAATGGACGTTAAACATAATTAAACAGAACAATTAAAAATACCATATAGTGGAGGGTTGCCGAAAAGGTGGCCCTCTTTTTTTTAAGAAATATTTTCTATCCGCAACTGCCACAAGATAAGTCGTTTTAATACAGCGATGGCAATTCGCTTGATGTAACCTCATCAAGCTTGGGAATAAATTTCTGGAGAGGTAGCATAGAAATTCATCATTTTTCAGTATCATCGTTTGTATTTAAAAAATGTTTATGAGAACAATCGGGCTAGCTTGTTTACTGTTATTGTTATTTTCCGGATGCCAATCTGAAAAGAAAAAGGAAGAGGTGAAAGATACGGTGGGGACTCTTCCCAAATTAGATACGATCGTGAAAGAGATATCGCCAGCGATTGGAGTAGATAGTCTGTTTAATGGGATACCCGAGCAAGCGTTGCCATTTGTTGATTCTACCAACTTCGATAATTTCAAACAACAAGGTATTTCTAATCCGACGCTAATTGGATTATTGAGATTTCAAGCCGACTATTCGAATTTAGAGGATATCAAAATTCGTTATCAAATACGTTTCTCGAGCAGTATCCGTGGACTAGTCATCACTTACCCAATCAGTGATCAAGAATTGAATACAACGCTATTGATTCTTAACAACAAACATGAGGTTGTTGACGAAATGGATATCGCTTACGACGAGACAGCCGAGTCTGCAATACGCGAGTGGACCCTAATTGAAAAGGATAAGCTTAGTATTGAACACTGGAATTATTTCAGTGAGGAACCAACTGTTGAAAGAAAGGTTTATAGCATTCGTGCAGATGGCAAACTAGTGCCATTAAATAACTAATGTCTACGACTGAAAACCGTTGTTCCAATACTAGCCAAAACAACACATGCGATTGACAACCATTGAAAGCCCGTCAGTTGCTCATGTAGGAAGATTAACCCGGATAAGGCTGCAAAGGCCGGTTGTAGGCTTGTTAGGATAGAGAATGTTTTTGCGGGTAAACGTTTTAATGCGACCATATCCAGAGAAAAGGGGAGAGCGGAAGACAAGATTGCGACTCCTAGACCCTGTGCGAACAGTACTGGTGTAATTTTACTGAGTTGCCCATCCCATATAGCGAAGGGAATAATGAATGCTGCTGCAATTAACATTCCTGTCGAAACCGCATCTTTGCTATCCATCACCTTCGACACTTTACCGCCCATTACAATATATAAGGCCCAAAAAGCCCCAGCTAGAAAGGCCAGGAATAGGCCTACTAGATCTACTGTTCCGCTGCTCCATGGTACAATCAATAGGATACCCGCGCAGGCTAATACAGCCCAAAGAATATCTAATACTTTTCTCGACAATACCAATGCAAGAAAAAGAGGCCCAACAAATTCAATTGTAACGCCTAACCCAAGCGGTATCCGTTGGATAGCCATATAAAATATGAGATTCATTGCAGCAATCCCTAAGCCATAAATAAAGCAATAGAGCCATTGCTTTTTTGAGAAACTCGATAAGTTAGGGCGATTAATGAGAAACAGAATTATTGCTGATAAACCAATCCGTAATGTGCTTGTACCAATGGCGCCTAATGTAGGGAATAGTCGTTTCGCTAGCGATGCACCTCCCTGTACGCATATCATAGATGCTAATGCAGCGGGTACTGCTATATTTTTATTCTTCATAAAGGTGGTAGTTAATTGAAATCTAAAGACAAATGATGGCTTTCTTTTTTATAAGATTGATTGGATTAACTACATATACACGGGTCCATGGTCTTTCAGTTTGAATGCTAAAGATAGGAAATTGGAATGAGAAAGTAGGCGATTTGGCGTGTAAGACGATAAGGAGGTTAAACAGGTTTCCACGGTATATGAGAAAGGCGATACCGAATGATATCGCCTTTTTACTTAATGGTCGTCAACTTTATTGGGATTCGGGGGTAAAGGATTTGTATCCTTTTCTGGCCGTTTCCCGGTGTCATGTTCAACGTCCGTTTTCGTTTCTTCTTCCTTGGGATATTTTTCCTCTTCTTTTTCCTGTAATGTTTCTTTCTTACTCATCACACTCCTTTTTTAATCTGTGAACAAGCGAGACGATAAAAGGTTCAATAATTCTTTCACAGCAATTAATGCGCACCCTCATTTTATAGGTAAAGTAAAACCTTAATGGGGGAAGTCTTTTTCGGAGAATTTCTTTCCTGAACTTTGCACGATCTGGCGAACGTTTAACCGCAGGATAAATTGGAATACTAAATCCTCACTAAGCGCTCAAGATTATTCAGATTGACTATATTCAAAACAATTCTTGTTCGATGCTGTTTCATTACCTAGAAAAACAGCCTTAATTTATATGGAAGAGCAAAAGAAATCTAATTTCTTTAAAGACAGTATTAATATTTTAAAAAACTCTGTGATGGGGTTTATGAATGAAGACAGCTTAAAGTATAGTGCGTCTTTAGCATATTACACGATTTTCTCACTTGGTCCGATTTTAGTTTTGATGATTTCCCTCGCCGGAATATTCCTGGGTGAAGAAGCGATTAAAGGGAAAGTTTTTGCCGAACTCAATGGCATTGTAGGCGCGAGCGCAGCACGCCAAATCCAAGAGGTGATTAAGAATTTAGAGCTCTCCGGAAAATCGAATATGGCTTTAATTATTAGTATAGTTACGTTAATCATCGGGGCGACAACTGTATTTGGGGATATCCAAAATTCCATAAATAAGATTTGGCATGTGCGTGCAAAACCTAAAAAAGGCTGGTTGAAATTGATTACCGACCGACTGTTATCCTCATCCCTAGTGATTGGGTTAGGTTTTTTATTGGTGGTTACCCTGGTTGTCAACGGTATTATTCTCACACTTACGGATAGACTTTTACGTTATTTTCCAGACATGACTGTGTTTGTCATGGATTCGATTAATTTTCTGCTGTCGTTTGGGATCACATTTGTACTTTTTGCTGTTATTTTTAAAGTATTACCTGATGTCAATATCAAATGGCGAACAGTACGTGCAGGGGCATTATTTACTGCAATTCTATTTATTTTCGGGCGATTATTGATTGGCTTATATCTCCAGAATTCGGATACCGAAACGACATATGGTGCTGCGGGTTCTATTGTGTTAATTCTTTTATGGGTTTATTATACAGCGGCAATTCTCTATTTCGGTGCGGTATTTACGCGGGAGTATGCGACTTATAAAGGCGTAAGCATTGAACCATCAGAGTTTGCTGTACATGTGGAAACAAAAGAAATAGAAAGGAATGTGAATGAAATCCCCCCCGCGCCATTGACAACGGAGGAGACTGTCGTTGAAAAGTAGCTTAATCCGCGCCAATAGCGCCGTAGAATTGTTCAACTCGTTTTTCAAGATCGGCGATAATAGCGCCTGAGAAGTCTTTTCCGCCGAGTTGTATGGCATGGTATAAGGCACCGGGACTGAAGACATTAACTTCCATTATTTTATCGCCAACAATATCTAAACCAACCAAATACATGTTGTCGTTTTTCAACTTTTGAGAAACCTGTTGCGTCAAATGGAGTATGTCTTCCGTAATGTCTGCGGCTTGTGCTGTTGCGCCCTGATGAATATTACTACGGATTTCATTCTCGGATTGGACCCGTTTGACCGCTGCGAAAACACCATCAACGATCAACGGTTCGCCGTCGAGCATAAAGAAACGTATATCTCCCTTTTTTGCTTCTGGCAAGTATTCCTGTGCAATCACATAGCCATCGCGTGCGATGGCTTCTACTGTTTGTTTCAGATTTTGACGCTCATCATACTTAATCATAAATACATTTTTTCCACCCGAGCCTTTTAAAGGTTTCAAAATAATGTTGTCCTTCTGTTCTTCAAGAAACCGAAGTACGTCTTCATGATTTCGTGTGACCATCGTTTTAGGCCTGACGGATTTTGGGAAATTCTCTAGGTAAAGTTTATTATTTGCCTGAACAAGATTGTCAGGATCATTGATGACGAATCCACCATTTTTCTTAACAAGCTGTGCGAATTGAATTCCACTCGCCGCTGCCCATGGACGATTAATCATATCCAATGTGGGATCAAATCGAAGCCATAATACGTCCACATCGGCTAAGTCGATACGCTGTTTTTTACGATCTTTTAAATACTTCATGAGCTTTTCGCCAGAATCAATACCGCTTTCAGGCTCTACCACGCGACAATGTGCCAGGACACGTTGCTCATCCTCATAAATAAAGTCCGCCAACCCTATATACATGACCGTATGATGACGTTCTAGCGCCTTTAAGGCTAGTATAGTTGTGGTGAATTTTTCTTCTTCTTTGTGCGTTTGATTGATTAAGAATGCTATTTTCATACAAATATTCGGGTTTATATTATTCAACAAGTTTAAATATGGATCCTTTTTGGACGACTTCACGCCAGCGCGGTTTATAATCCTCCGACAAATACCGTGGAATAAGTGCCGGCGGAATAAGTACACCACGCTGTAAAAGGTCTTTAATAATTGGTAGATAGTCTTTTCTTATTTTTCCCATCATTAATAAATCAACTTCATGCCCCTCTTTTAAGTAAGTCAGGAGCTCCATAATGCCTTTAAGATAAAGTGCGTCTTTGGTTAATCCTCCACCTCGATAAACGCGCATGGTTAGATTAAACGCTGTTTCTGGTAGAAATTGATACTGATCGACCAATAGATCAAACGTATCTGTAAACGTATTCCCTAAGAGCATATGATGAACAGCAATGACTCTTGCTGCAATAATGCGCAGGCGATCATTATTGAGCCCATTGACAATATATTCAGACAATACGGCTAAACCTTCTTGTAATTCCTCGTAACCAGGCACGCCCAAACTAAATAAATTCAAAGGTTGCTGACGTCCATTAAAATAAGTTACCACGTGAGTACCAATCTCATGCTGAATCAAGGCCATAGCTCGCCCTCTAGTCAACTTATACTCCTGGCTGATATTCAGTGCACCCCGGTTAACCATAACCCCTGAAATATCCTCACGAACTCGGACAGGACTATTGAATTCTGCGTTTTGTTTTTGGAGATAGCGTATTTCTTCGCGCGCCATCTTCGCAAAATCGTTTGCAGATATCATATCATCAGATTTCTTTGCAGTTTCTTCGGGCTCCGTCATCATCAGCAGGGCTAAAGCTGAGTTATAGAGCTTCTCTGATACGTTTCCAAAGACTTGTAAGCTACCGTGTAAGAAGTCTTCCTTCCCTCGATCCGCAAGCATGGTGATCATGGAGTCCAATTCGGCACGCTTATCACGGAAAATATAAGCCATGGTAGGGTCGTAAATATCTTCGATTCGCAGATTATAAAGCCTGCGCTTGACGAGATCAGGATCGACGTGCATAGGCCTGTACAGAAACTTAGGCGCCTTCCAGTATTTATCTTTCTTAAACTGAAGCCATGCTTCATGCGTATTCAGTGGGGTCACCATCAGTAAGAAATCGAACTTCTTTGTTTCCTGCGCTAAAGCTTGATCAATCTCGACCATCATCGGAGTGAGTTCCTGATGGATATTTATCCGTTGAGCCGTCGCATTTAGGTGGGTGTACACTCGAAGAAACTCGAAAAATAAACGAGAGAGTGACTTTGCTAGTGATTCGCGGTATATTCGCATTAGAATAGGGAGGATATTTCCATCCTCATCCAGGTAATTACGCTTAATCGAGATGCCCAGCAATAGAATTTGCTTGTTCTGCAGCTCTTTTTTAGAGAAAAGTTCTTTGGTATCCGGCGGATGTGGGATATGTTGATCCTTTTCTACGCCTACACTTATTTCTAGCGTCTCTGTGCGAATATTTTTCTCGAGATACTCCGCTAAGGGGAGGAGATCTTTTTGCGCGACATGGATCGCAATGTCGTCTCGTTGTCCTTCCTGAGCGGTCCACACCTCAATTAACAAGCATGCGCCAAAATCCGCCGCCAGTTTTTGAGCAATGGGACGTATCCATTCTTCTAGTGGAAAGTCGGAACTCTTATAGACCATGCTGGCGTTCTCGGTTTTCGCTAAATCAACGATCATTTTATCCCTTTTTCCAGACTCTGGAATGCGATAGATAAAAATGTAGGGTACAATCTTATTGAAAATGAATTTTCCAGCGTTAGGAATCTGATAATGAATTGCCGATCGTTTACTGATGGCATTTAGAATGCGCTGTAATGGTTTATTCTTTTCAATCATTGGCAAAATAATTCGTTAGAACTTTTAGCGAATTCAACAGCAATTGCTTATTAGCGGTTATTTTACTCGGGTCAGGAACTCCTGTCCATTCATCCATGAAGTCTTTGCGGAATTCGATAGAAATTACACAGCCCGATTCGCCGTATGTTGAATTCAGATACCGATTGAGGTATCCTCCTTTAAATTTAACGTTTTCTCGAATATCGATTGGCTCTCCCTCCATTGTTTCTTGTTGCCAGCAAGTCATAAAGGTGGATATGAGCTCCCGCCATTTAGGTTGTACATAGGCTGTGCCTAAATTTATCTGTGGGTTTGCTTCCTGATCTATTAATTGCTGAGGGCCTTCTCGCTTGGAATTGTAACTGTGTATATCGAATACAAAGAAATAGCCGTGTTGCTCAATTGTATGTTTTATCAGTGCATCAATTTCGCGATATAGGTTGGTATGCTCCCGTTTCAAATTATCGATTTGAGTCTCAGGCAACTTATCCCATACCTGTAAACCCCATGCCTGCTCAGGCCTAAGATAGATTGCGTTTTCTAAATCTCGATTGAGATCAAGTTGAAATCTGGAAGTACCGATAATGAATTGATTGATTGGTAATTCCGCAAAAGAGGCAGTAAATGGATCCTCTTCACGTAATCGTTCCGAATCAGAGAGCATCATGTAGGGCAGCAGTTCATCGGCAAGCTGGTGACCGTCATGTATTGCAAAGGCCCAAAAAGGACTTTCAACTTGGTTGATAAAGTATTTTGTCATTTGATTCATACATCGTAAGAAAAGCGTGTATCATGTAAACAGCTTTATGGACCAATAGTTTGTTTCCTTTTTTAACTAGTAAAAAAATAAAACAAAGTAATAGAACGTTTGTTTATTCGTTAATTGAGTGTAACCAATTAAAAAGGAGGTTGTTATGAACCTAATCGAACGTATAGAACATTGGGGGGATGCACATCATCCACGCTGGATTGACTTTGTCCGTATATCACTAGGGCTTGTCATTTTCGCCAAAGGGGTCAGCTTTATCATGGATCGCGATTCCATTGCTGCGCTTATCGAACGTACGCATTTCCAGCTGTCCATTTGGTCTGCCGTGCATTACGTTGTTTTTGCACATATCGTCGGCGGAATCTTCATCATTTTAGGACTTCGAACTCGACTTGCCGTTGCCCTGCAAATTCCAATTCTTATTGGTGCCGTATTCTTTGTGAACATCACGCGCGGCTTTGGTTTCCTAAATTCAGAATTTTGGCTGTCGCTCCTGGTACTGATTCTTTTATTCTACTTTCTCGTGGTGGGGTCTGGTCCGATGTCTTTAGATAAAGAAATGGATAAGCCTGGCTATAGACGGAGGATATAAGCGTATGCGGCCTTACCGAATTAATTTTTATATTAAATCAAAGGCTATCGCGAATTTTAAGAATGCGGCGAAAGTTCTGCTTTCTAACTTATTGAGTATGTTTTTTCTATGCGTATTTACCGTATGGACAGAGATATAAATGTGATCTGCAATTTCTTTGGAGGAGCAACCATTGGCAATAAACCTGATAATCTCTTTCTCTCGCTTGGTTAACGATGCATACTTACGATAGTTTTGCTTCACAAAATCATAATCATCGAGCACTTTTTTTACCTTATCGATCATATGGCCTTCCCCTTCAACTTGGGTTGAAATGATCATTAATTGATTGAAGGTGTTAGCACTTATCGACGGCTGGACCAGTTTGCAAACGGTAAAAAACCATTTATAGGATGGAGAATCCCTTAATTTGACTTGCTGAAAAAAAGAATATTGCTGATGAGGATCGCCCGCCTTGAGATAATTTTTTATGCCTGCGACTGAACTTTGAACCTCCTCTTTGATGAAATATTTTTCATAGTATGCAAAACCAAGCTCATTGATTTCTTCAGCGCTGGTTCCGAGTAGATTGCATCCAAAAGGACTCATATAAGATACGCTAACAGGAATATCCCCTTGCAATTTATGCATCATAATGGCAGCAGGAATTTGATCGCCTAATTCCTCGATGTTAACTTTTGAATTTGACACAGCCCTCCCTAAAGAGTCAATATGTCCTGCTATCGGATAGCTGAGCATAGTCGGGTAAATAATGTTAATAATGGTTGAATAGTAGTAAAACTTTTGTAAATCTAACCTGCATTGGGGGATCTGTCAATAGCTATTTTTAAAATACCTAAAATGAGGTATTAATTAGAAATTAAACAAAAGAGCCGTATCAGGCATACGGCTCTTGGAAAAATTTGGATTATTCTAATAGTTAAGTGATAATCCAACACCAAATCCCATGTCGGAATCATAGTGCGTTCGGATACCCATATGTCGGGTTAGAATGTACTTTAAATCGCCCATATACTCTTTATCGGAGTTAACCATAAAACCAGCTCTAATTCTTTTAGAAATAGGAATATCTTCACGCATTAATTGCAATCGTACATTTCCATCGTGATAGACTTCAGCTTGAAATCGTATTAGCATAGGTAGTGTATAGGCAAATCCAATAGACAGGAGAGCGCGGTCATTTTTACTGTTATGTTGTCCAAAAAGATTAGTCTCTGCACCATGTGTTTCCATATTTCTATACCGCCAATCAAATCCTATAAAGGGCATAAACCATTGCATGCGATCGGTAAATCGGCCGATATGGGTTTCAACTTCATAACCATGCATATCCCGATAGCCTAAGCGCCACTCGCTGGATAACTGCCATCTCGCATTCTGTAGCATGAGTTCTCCATCATTACCGTTGGATGCAAAGTCATTCTGTATCATAAAATGTGGCATATTGCTTTCCTGTTGAAGCACGCGGTAAGCTTTCTCTTTATCGGGTAGTTTTGGATTCTCGGGCTGATCCTCTGTGCTAAACACACGGTTCATACCCGCCATCATGTGATAGAGAATATGACAATGAAAAAACCAATCTCCATCAACGTTGGACTCGAACTCAATGGTGTCGGTTTCCATCGGCATGATATCCAATACGTTTTTCAAAGGAGCATGATCACCTTGCCCGTTGAGTACACGAAAATCATGTCCATGTAGATGCATAGGATGTCGCATCATTGAATTGTTGTAAAGAACAATACGCAGGGCTTCGCCCTTTTTGATTTTAATCTTATCAACTTCGGAAAGCACTTTGTTGTCCATGCTCCATACATATCGATTCATGTTACCCGTTAATTCGAATTTTAATTCCCGAACCCTAGTTCCTTCTGGAAGTGTAGTCGCAGTAGGCGAACGGAGCATACCATAATTTAGCGTAACAATTTTAGGAGTGATTTGATCAGAGTGATTATGGGGCTTACTGTGCATTTCGCTCTGCTGAGCAGCGGTACTGTGATCTTTATGCCCAGCTACCAATTCTTCCGCCTCTGGATACATCACCGTATTCATATCCATCTTTTGCATAGACATCTTCATACCCATATCGTCTAGGTCGCCGTTCATCTTCATCATGGCGTTCATCATCTTCATCCCCTCGAAATATTTTAATTTAGGGAGCGGAGCGACAAGCTGTTTGATGCCATCACCTAAGTAAATTGATGTGTTTTTTGTGCGATCTTCCGGGGTTGCCATAAACTCATAGGCGAATCCATTCTCTGGTATTTCAACAACAACATCGTAAGTTTCTGAAACAGCAATCAATAGGCGGTCTACTTTTACGGGTTCTACATCGTTTCCGTCGTTAGCAACGACGGTTATCTTTCCACCAGCATAGGTTAACCAAAAATAGGAAGAGGCCCCTGCATTGATTACACGTAGACGAACTTTGTCGCCGGCTTTAAAATGCTTGTATGATTGCTCACTTTGACCGTTGATCAGGAATCGGTCGTAGTACACATCACTGACATCCATTGCTAACATACGTTTCCATTCATTGGCGACTTTTGTTTTGAAATGACCCGCTTTTATGGCTTCGGCATAACTCTGTGTTGCATTCTTTTTAATCGCAAACCAATCATTCGCGTTGTGCAACATTCTATGCACGTTGTCAGGATTTAGATCTGTCCATTCACTCAGAACAATGGGGATAGTAGGTAAGTCGTCAATACCCTTCCTGTTTGTTTTATCATCGTCTTTTTTCTTTAAGATTAAGGCTCCATACATACCAATTTGCTCTTGCATTCCTGTATGGCTGTGGTACCAATGCGTTCCGTTTTGAATGATGGGGAATCGATAAATGTAGGTACTTCGAGGCCTTATCGGCAGCTGCGTTAGAAAGGGTACACCGTCTTCCGAATTCGGGAGGTAAATCCCATGCCAATGCAGGGATGTCGGTTCGTCCATCTCGTTATGAACATGGATCTCCGCCGTATCTCCTTCGGTAAATGTTAGGGTTGGCATCGGAATCTGCCCATTGACTGCAATCGCGCGTTTAGCTTTGTTTCCGTAATGGACCAGCGTGTCTTTGACATATAAATCATACTTAACAACCTTTTGTCCAAATAATGAAAGGCTGAAAAGCAGTAGCACGCTAAGTATCGAAGAGGTTCTTAGCTTTTTCATAATTTTCCTTAAGGAATAAATAGAATGTCTGTGAGTTTAGTTTTAGATTTTTTCTTTTACTTCACCACAGGTCATCATTTTTGAACCGTAATAAGGATTTTTAATCGCTTCTTCTAAACTCAACCAATGAGCACCTTTGCCAGCGTTTGCCATCGGACAAAATTGTAAATATAAGGGGATCGTCGTTTTCGAAACCTTTGCTAGCGAATAGATCTGGTCCGATAGGTTCATGAAGCTATTTCTTTGCTTGGTCAGATCTGTCGCTTTTTCAATTGCAGTAGTTTCATTTTCTAAACTTTTTATAACCTTCATCCATAGCTCATGAACCGAAGTGTTAAGCGTTGACATGTCGATCGAAGTGATGCTCTTTTTCAAGGTCTGTGCGGCGCTTTGAGCTAATTTACTATCAGATGCAACCAATGCGTTTTTAAGGTCGATATAGCTCTTAAAAATAGGGTCTAATTGATTGTTTGCTTCAGATGGCTGGGTTTGTGGATTATGAACGGTGTTATTTTGATTGTCGCTCACATCTTGATGATGCGGCTGCCCGGTCTGCTCGTGCGCACTCGGGCGGTCTGTCGCTATCGTATGAGCACGGTCATAGCGGCAACATTCATGCAATTTCCCATATACATCGTCGGGAGCTCGGAAAGACTGGTTATCATATCCGGCTTGGGCAATCTTTTTCAAAATTGCTTCTTCCGATGTTTTGTTCGCGTCAAACGTCAAAACGGCCATATGGGTATCTTCATCCCATTCTGCTTTGGCGATCTTGGGTTCATAAGCTGCGGTTTCTATGGTCTTTTTACACATCCCACAATTACCATTGATTTCAACGGTACTCGTTACAGCATTCTTAATTTGCGCTTGGGAAGAAATCGTGAACAACACGATCAAGGTAGAGGCGATTAATGCCTTTAAATTTTTCATTTCAAATATTTTTAAATAATCAAACTATCAAGCGTTTACGGGCTTGATTTCCAAATAATAAATCGTACGAGGAATTGATTATCCGATTTTAGGCGGAATAAAAATACTTGAGAATCCATTCGATACAGTGAATTGCTGAAATTCTGTATTTAAGGATTTGATTGTATAGGAGGGAACGTCAAACTCGAATGAAAAGTTGTTGATTTGCAGGTGCGACAGCATTGGAATTATACAGCAGCAAGGTCCATTTCCTTGACAACCGGCCGAACCATCGGTCGGTTTATCGATAGGTTTACTGTCTTTTTCACAACAATGATGTTTCGCCTCGTTCTTTTTTTCGCTTGTTGTATGTTCACATGTTGCAGCTTCTTGTTGCTGGTCAGGCATAGCACAAGCTACCCCCTGCTTGGGAAGCAGGAATGACAACAAAAGAAAACTCATGAGAACAATATATTTCATCTGAACAATAAACGCTTTTTAAGGCAAAATGTTATGTTAATTTATGTCTTAATGTTTCTGCAAGTTAATAAATAATTCAGATCCAGCGCGCGGTCTAATGCTGTTATAGCACTCCTCCATCTTGTGGATGTCAAAATATGCGGAAAAGGCAGGATGATATTCAGCGATATGTCCGCCGAAAGGAGGTCCTTCTTGTTCAAACTCGGTGTTAAAAAGCAAACCTACTAATCTTCCTTCTGGTACGAGTAAGCTAGCCATCTTCTGGATGTACTGTGGTCGTAAACTGGGGTCGATTGCACAAAAGAATGTCTGCTCGATGATCAGATCAAATTGAGACTCGAGTTCGAAAAAATCACCTTCGAGAACAGTTACCCCTGGTTGATCTTTAAACTTGTTTCGAGCATTCAAAACTGCAATGGGAGCAATATCGATCAAGGTAACGTTGGTAAACCCTTTCTCCAGGAGGTAAGATGCTTCATACGCATTTCCGCAACCTGGAATAAGGACCCTGAGATTGGTATCGGCAATACTATCGATGTATTTAGCAATAGCGGGGGCGGCATAACCAATATCCCAACCAGTCTGTTTATTCGCCCAGCGTGCATTCCAAAAGGATTGGGTAGATTCAGGATTCAATAGGCTTCTGTTTCTTTCCATGTGATGTGATCTTAACACCAAATTATTAATATTTTATTGTAATCGATTTGACCTTATGTCATAAATTGAACATAATAAAATAGATACTTAATTTTTCTTGAAAAGCATCACAGTGTGTTCGTCTCCATCGGTATAGGGGACAATCGAAGTGTTCACTAGCTTAAAATTCCTTTGTTTGAGCATTTCTATTAAGCTTTTCTGGCGATGGTAATAAAACTTTACGGAACCTAATGGATTAGTTTTGACTGCTGGTTTGGAAGGTTCGCCTTCCACAAAGGACACATAAAACAAACCGTATTTTGAAAGCTTATCAGCGACATCATCAAAGAGTTGCTGAGTTTCTGTTTGATTCAGATAAGGGATGCAAAAGCCGGCTATGACCGCATCGAATTTACCAGCTATCAGTCCGATAGCGCGAGCATCCAATAGATAAAATTCTCCCTCAGGAACATTTTTACGTGCAAGCTCCAACATATTTTCAGCGATATCAACGCCGAGCAACTTGATGTTTGGATTATGCTGCTGTATAAACCGAGAAATATTTCCCGGACCGCAGCCGATGTCTAAGATGCGATGATGACGAAGTACGAGATGATCCAATAGGTACTGGTACGTTTCATCGTAAATCGTCAGATTCATGAACTTATTTTCATAGAGCTCCGCTATATTGTTCCATGTATTAAAGGTTTCGCTTTTATCCTCCGGTTCTTCCTTCTCTTGAAGAATGTAACAGCCTGCCTCACTCGGATGATCTAATACAAGGCTATCAGGATCTTCTTTACGAATCAGGTCGATAATCATCGCATCGCCAATGGCCACGAGGGTAAAAATGATTGCGAGTGCCAGAAGAGTCGGATTACCAATTGCTATCGCTATAATAGCAGGTACTACGCCTAAAAGAATGCCGGGCATAGCAGCGCCGATCATATAATGTTTTAGTTTTAACGGTTCTTTACAATGGCAATAGGGGGTCAACATTTTTGCTAATATTCCATATTTCATCGATTTATGTCCTCCCTTAGCATAAATACTCCACGTCAGTCCATGGATCAATTCATGAACAATAATGCCAAGGAATAGAATTAAGAAAAAACCAAAGCATTTAAATATAGCAGCGCCCGATGCGATAGATTTCGCAGTCTCTTTAATCGAATCTAGAGTAAATTGATCGGACCAAATTAGAAGATAGGGAATCAAGTATAGGATGGCAATTGGGAAAATTGCTAAACATCCGAGCGTATTAGCTTTTACTAAATCAATGGTCAGTTGTTTCTTATAGTATTTCGATAGGTCGATTTCCATTATTTATTTTTAATATTTGTAGTTCATATATATCATATCGATGCCGGGAGCCCAATAGTCTTTGCGCGTTTCCAAAGCCACAAATCCGTTTTTCTCATAGAATTTATAAGCGAATTGCGAGGTTCGAACTATGATTCTTTCGATGGTTTTATTGGATTTGATTAAGGCTAAACGATGAGATAAGAGCTGCTTTCCAATTCCTAATCCTTGATGTGAAGCGTCGACAAAGTCCCAGCTGATATAAGCGTCCTTGCCTTTATAGTTGATCCCTCCAGCTCCAAGGAGTTGGGTATCTTGTACTATTACAAAATAGTCCTCACGTTCATTTTTTAGATATTCACTTAAGTCCTCGCGTTCTTCTTCCGCGAAAAAGCTCGGTACATTCGTGTCAAACAAATGCATAACTGATTCATAGTCATCAACTTGATACGGTCTAATGTTCAATGCTTTCATTGAAATGTGCTATTCCTTAAATTTATCGAAACTACGCCAATACTTGTCTTTGTATATATCGAATTCTACTTGAAAGTTATTCGCATATTTCTTGACGATTTCTGTCATTACGCGTGAAGGTGTTCGGAAATCTCGGCACACCATGTTTATTTCCCGGAGCCCATTGCCTGTTTCGCGGAGTATATTAAGGTATCCCTCTGTATCGGGAAGCTTGTCACGAAGGTCATCCTCTAATCGATCCATCAGCTCGTATGTTGCCTCATCGGGTAAGCCATTCTCAGGTATTCCATCATAATGAATCATAACCAGTAAAACCCAAGGGTGCGACGCTTTATAATCCCAATCCAACAAAGTCTTATTGACGATGGCGAAAATCGGTAGTCCATCTTCCAGTTCGCCTTCAAAAGAGGTGTACACATCGTCCTGACTATGATGTGTTATGCGATCATATTTCTCAATAAATTCTTTCTCCCGCCAAATAAGATAAGCGTTTAATTTTTCTAAAGGGATTAGATCGGGATGTTCTTGATCGGGGCCTACTACTGAAACGTTGTCGATACTTGTTATGGACTTTAATTCGCCGAGCGCATTATCTAAAAATATGCAAACACCATTGTAAATTTCCTCATGAAGATTAGCATCATACAGATCATAAACAAAAACCAAATCAATCTGATCGGGAAAGGCTGGATGTTCAATAGGATAGAATTTTAAATTATCGCTGCTGTAATTCCTATTATTCATCTTAATACCAAAATCTCTGATGTCGCTAGCTTCTTTTAACGCAATAAAGCGCCATAAGTCTAAAGAAGGGGCTTCTTTTACGAGATCTTCGATAAATGCGATATTTTTCACGATGGCATCCGGCGTGAGTGTTAGTTCAGCAACTTTTGTTTCCTTATGAATTCCTACAAGAAAATAAATTCGCTCATGCAGTCTCGAGAGTTGCTCCGCAAGAGGAACAAAGAATTCACCTTCTATGTTAATTCCTTCTTGAACGGCTTTGTAGAATTCTTTCTCATGATCACTAAACCATTTCCAGAAATCTACAGTAGATTGAATTTCGCTGACTTGCTCAGAAGTTCTTTTAAAAAGCTTATTAAAAATGCTCATCGCATGAAGTTTATCGCTGTGAGCTATCAATTTAGTAAGAAATGCTGAAATAATGAACTGGGATAGGGGATAATAAAAAAAAGCACCCCGTTCGGAGTGCTTATCTTATTTTAATACTCTTATGCTAAAGGAGCGGGTGCTTCTTCTTCAAATAATGGTAAATCTTTAATGATATGATACCAAGTAATTATTTTTTTAATATCTGAAGAGTACACGCGCTGTTCGTCATGACCTGGAGCAACTTCTCTGAAGAATGCTCTCAATGTATCTCCATCCGCTTTAACTTCCGGTGTTTTGCCTTCTTTTCCTTTAATTGCTTCAAATACATCAATCAAACGAATCTCATCGTCTTCACCGTAAATTGTGATATCTTCCAAAGTCGCCATCTTAGTCGTTGACAAATTCACAACAGATTTAATCTTTGCCTTGTCTAAGCTTTCTAAAATGAAACCACCTTTGTTTTGTCCAATTAACTTGAATAAACCTGGCTTTCCTGTTACTGAAACTAATCCTCTTAAATTCATTTTTCTTAATTCTTAATCTTCACTAATTTCTACCGCAAGAATACGATCTCCTTGACGAATATCATCAACAACATCAACATTCTCAATTACTTTACCGAAACAAGTGTGATTTCTGTCTAAGTGAGCAGTATTATTGCGACTATGGCATATAAAAAATTGGGATCCGCCCGTATTACGACCTGCATGAGCCATCGATAATACGCCGCGATCGTGATGCTGGTTTCCACCATCTAATTCACAATCGATTTTATATCCTGGACCACCAGTACCTGGCATACCTGTTGCACCTTCGCGTGTATTTGGACATCCGCCTTGAATTACGAAGTCTGGAATTACACGGTGGAAAGTTAAACCGTCATAGTATCCTGATTTAGCCAATTTGATAAAGTTCGCTACTGTATTTGGTGCATCTTCTGTGTAAAATTGCACAGTCATATCACCTTTTTCTGTTTTGATAATTGCTTTACTCATAAGTTCAATTCATTCGAAAAATATTTACAAAGATAAGGTTTTAGCCTAGAATAGGAAGTTATGTCTTTAAGATATTGATTTTGAGTGATTTTATGTCTTGGGAATTCTGTATATTTATTGAGAATCGATTGTTAATCAAATAGATATCGTATGATTCATAAAATGGTCATTCGCGAGTGGGCAGAAGCTGATCGACCAAGAGAAAAACTGAAGGAACGCGGGCGGCGCGCATTAACCGACGCAGAATTACTTGCGATTATAATTGGGTCCGGTTCGCGAACAGAATCCGCCGTAGAATTATGCATGCGACTGCTCTCCGGGGTCAACCAAAATCTCCTACGACTTTCTAAACTGGAAGTAAACGATTTATGTCAGTATAAGGGGATTGGAGAAGCAAAAGCAATTAGTATCATTGCCGCCCTAGAATTAGGCCGACGGAGGCAGGACAGTCTACAGGAGGAAGTTCCAATTCTAAACTCCAGTAAACGGGTTTATGAATATTTTCGTTCGACTTTACAAGATTTACCCAATGAAGAGTTCTGGGCAATCTATCTAAACACCGCTTGCAAGGTTCTTGATACCCAACTGATAGGGAGGGGAGGAAATGATTTTACGCCTGTCGACATCCGTACAATTTTTCGATTCGCATTATTGAATAAATCACATTCGATTATATTAGCGCATAACCATCCTTCTGGAACACTGAAAGCGAGCGACATGGATATACGCATAACGAAGAAGATTACCCAAGCGGCTGATTTGCTCGAAATACGCATACATGATCATCTGATTTTCACAGACTGTGCATATTTAAGTTTTCGAGACGAAGGGTTACTATCATGTTGATCGTTCTTATCCTAGATCAATGTGAGTGAAAACCCTTTTTTCGATATTTGGGTTATTAAATTAGAAAGAAAAGATTATGGCAAAATATTTTTATCACGAAGCGGAGACTAGGGGCGATGCAAATCATGGATGGTTGCATTCTAAACATACTTTTAGTTTTGCAGGTTACATGAATGCTGAACGGATGAATTTTGGTGTACTCCGTGTATTAAATGATGACTTTGTAAGTCCTGGCATGGGCTTCGGTAGGCACCCTCACAGTAATATGGAGATTATCTCTATTCCGCTTGAAGGAGAATTGGCGCATAGTGATAGTATGGGGACGGGCTCTGTCATAAAAGCAGGGGACATTCAGGTTATGAGTGCAGGTACGGGGATTGAACATAGTGAGTACAATCACTCGAAAGAATATCCAGTGAAGTTTTTACAAATCTGGATAATTCCAAACAAACAAAACGTTGAGCCTCGCTACCAGCAACAAACAATCGATAAGGAAAAAACACATAATAATTTCCTACAAATATTATCACCAAATGCGGACGACGAGGGCGTTTGGATCCATCAGAACGCTTGGTTTCATCTTGCTTCCTTTGATGCGGGGTATAATCGCGAATATGTGCTAAAAGACCGCAATAATGGTTTGTATGTTTTTGTATTAAAAGGTGACGTTGAAGTTGGGAGCCAACTCCTACATACGCGTGACGGATTAGGCATTGTAGGGGAGGAGCATGTGTCCATTAAGGCGACAACTAATGCTGAATTCTTGTTGATGGAGGTGCCCGTTGTGTTTTAAGGAACTGCCATTCGCCGAGGATCAACGTCCTTTTTAATTGCGGCAGACATCTTCATAATGAAGAAAGTTGAAGCATAGGTGTCGATTTAAATGGAAAGACCTATTTTCATATCCATTGAATTAATCGTTAATACGGGTATGAAAATAGGTCTCTTAGTTTTTATTAATTAGGCTATCAGCCACTTGCGAACTTAATGTTAATCCAATCGGTTCAGATCAATTTTGAAATTGGAATGATGATCGCTTCGCTAGAATTGCCAGCCTGCAATCTTCGCCACTGTTCTCGGAATATCTACATTATCCATTTTATGGCTAAAGTTTTCTGCTCCAACACCAATAGCAAAAACAGGAATAAACGCTGCTGAGTGATTGCCAGAAGCCCATCCTAATGATGATGCTTTATTTAGCGCATTTACAGCGAGCGAAGCAATTTTATTGTTGTTTGCGTACAGACTCTTCGCTGTTTCATTTTGGTGATTAACGAAGCTCTTCTCATAAGCTGCTTTGATTTCACTTTCGTCTTTTTCTCCAACTTTAACTTCTGTCCATAAACCTGTTTGCTCACTTAAAAGCGCCTTCACTTGGTCCCAAGACGCATTTCCGTTTTTCTCACGAAGTTCATTAATCTTCGCGGAAAGTGCTTCCTGTGAAATCTTTTGGTTTTTGATATTGTTAATGCGTAAAGTAGAACTACCATTACCCACTGCTAAACCACCAGTTTCATGGTCGGCAGTCACAACGATTAATGTTTCTTCAGGATGTTTCTTGTAAAATTCGTACGCTTTTTGAACGGATTTATTGAAGTCTAAAACCTCTTGAATTGCAGCAGCCCCATCATTTGAATGACATGCCCAGTCGATTTTCCCACCTTCAACCATTAAAAAAAATCCTTGATTACCTTGGCTAAGTGTTTTGATGGCTGCTTCAGTAATATTAGCCAGGTTCATATCGTTTGCTTGTTGGTCAATAGCAAATTTTAAGGAAGTAGGCGATGCGCCTTTGTCATTCATTAAAATCAGTTTGTTTGTGCCGCTTTTTACCTTATTGAAATCGTTCATTCCGTAAAGAACAGTATAACCAGCTTTCTCTAATTGTGGGATTAAAGGTGCCACTTTTTCTCCCTTAGCATTGGTCTCTGGTTTTAAGAAACCAGCACCACCAAAAAAGTCGAAATTTGATTTAATGATATCTTGACCAATCTCATAATACATATCGCGATCTTTTTGATTCGCGTAGAATGAAGCTGGGGTCGCATGGTCGATGCTGACACTTGTCGTTATACCCACTTTAAGACCTTTTTTCTTTGCTTTCTTTGCAATGCTTTCGTAAGCAGTTGTCCCGGTACTGTCCATACCAATAACGCCGTTTTTAGTTTTGTATCCTACAGCTAATGCAGTACCACCTGCTCCTGAGTCTGTAACACCATGTGAAAGGGAATGCGAAGTTGCGTGTGTTGCGTGTGGGAAAGTACTGAAAACCATCGGTACGATACTGTTCTTATTTTCCTGACTTGCCAAAAATAGTTCAGCCGCGTGTACTTGGTTAAGCCCCATGCCGTCACCGATAAGATAGAAAATGTACTTGGGTTGTTTTTGTCCAAAGCTTAGTCCTACGCACAATATGAAAGCGAAGAAAAAGCTTATGCTTTTTTTAATCATGAGTGATAATATTTGATGTGTGTCAAAAATACGGTTAGGATGTTAAGATAAGATTAATTTAATAATGTCTCTATATGCAAACAAAAATATTACACTGCTTGTTTAACCTATATATCAATATATAAACAGTATGGAAAATAGTTTATTAACTACCGCTCGATCATACTTTAATGATCAGGTATTCGACAATCTTGCGGCTAAGCATGGCGAAAGTGCAGATAATGTTCGTAAAGGCTTAGATGCCGTAATTCCTTCCTTATTTCTTGGATTACAAAGTAAGTCGCCAAGTGAGCAAAGTGGGATAATTGATGTATTAAAACAATACTTTTCTCAAATAAATTTCTTTGATTTGAGTTCCCTGTGGAACAGAGGGGATCAGGATCCGGCAGATGCTGAAAAAAGCTCGCATCTAATATCATCAATTTTTGGTGGAGGACTCGATCAAGTGATTGCCACAGTTTCGGGATTTCTCCATACCAGTGGTGGTTCAGTAATGCAACTATTGAAAACCGCACTTCCAGGAGTGGTAGGCGCTTTGACGCAAAATGGAACCGACTGGGATAGCAGCCGAATTTCAAGCTTGCTAGATAATAATAAATCTGACTTTCTAGCGGCATTGCCGTCTGGGTTAAATTTAGGGGCTTTGGGCTCATCGCTGCTATCGCAACCTAACGTTGTTGAAGGAAGACCTGTTGTTCCGGTATCAGATCCTGAACCAATAATTGATCCTGTGAAAGATGTTATTGTAGATGATCCAATCGTTCCGCCAGTGACGAGAACCGCAAATAGAGTAGAGGATCGCCCTGTTGCCCATGTGCCGGAAGAACGTAAAAAAGGAGGAGGCTTATGGTGGCTACTTATCCCGCTGTTGTTACTTTTACTTTGGTTCCTATTCGGAAAAGGCTGTAGCCGAGAGAATGAGACAACAACGACGACTGATACCATTCCGTCGGCAGTAGCGCCTGTGGACACAGTGGAAGAAATCATTACAGAGACCCCTGTACGTGAATCTATTATGGTAACTCTACCAGATAACAGTACAATAAATGCTTATAAAGGTGGTATTGAAGACCAATTGGTTGCATTCTTAAACAGCGATTACAAGCAAATCTCTGATGATGACTTAAAAAATCGATGGTTCGATTTTGATAACTTGAATTTTGAGACAGGGACTTCTAAAATTACGGCAGAGAGCCAAACACAACTACAAAATTTAGCGGCAATCTTGAAGGTATTCCCGGATGTAAAAGTTAAAATTGGTGGATATACAGATAAGACAGGCGATGAAGCTTTTAATAAAAAGCTTTCTGGGGAGCGCGCTGATGCCGTAAAAGCAGCATTAACTAACATGGGGGTAGGCGATCGCGTAGTTGAGACCGAAGGATATGGTTCTTCTTTAGCGAAATTTGAAGCCAATGCACCTGAATCGGATCGGATTAAAGATAGAAGGGTATCCATCAGCGTGAGAAAATAGACAAAGATTTTTTCTAGATTATCTTTTCGGCGCATTATCTCTTTTTTAAGAGAGTAATGCGCCGATCTTTTTTTCAATTTTGAAAAGTATCGGCAATGTTTATTTTTGTGGAATGTTAACAGCCACCCAAATAAATATGATCCAGGGGGATTTCGAAAAATTCCTCACTTTTTTACGTTCTCAAAAAAGGGTGCTAGACTTCGACGTGTTCGGTGAGTATGCCGGCTCCGTATTGAACTTTTATTTAGGTAGCGCACTAATAATTTCGGCGGATAAGGTAGAAGCCGCCAAAGTATTAACAAACTTATTTAATATGGGGCTTAAAAATATCATCTCGAAAGAAGATGTTCTCGAGATTGCTGAAAGCATCGCGCAAGACACGAGCCTTGATTACACTATCTTACAGCCCATTTTCATGGGCTAACTGATGAATTAGAGGAATAACTGACACAAACCGTCTTATCCTGCCTGTTTTAATATGTCGCGATGCTCGCTTGACGCTAGTTATTAAATGTGAACTGGTTAAGGCTAGAAAGTGATTGTGTAATTATTTTTTTCAGTTCGAATTCTTCACTAATTCATTTATTCCTGAATCGTCCATACTAATTTGGAAATATCGTATCCACTAGCTTCTGCATAGTTTAAATAAGCCTCCTTCCTTTCCTTCGACATTGTTTTTGACCGGGATAAAAACCATATGTAGTCCAAATTATCACCGAAAACTAGCGCATCTTGATAATTTTCATCCAATTTAACGATGTTGTAACCGGAATAGAAAGGGCCAAAGAAGGATACTTTTAACGCACCACGATTTTCTTCAGCTGCAAATTTTGCTTTGCCTAAAGACTGTTTATGTTTACCGGAGGTCAGGTCGACACCTTGATTATTGACTAAGATTGTCCCATCGGCATTAAGCGAATAATCTGCCGTTACATTCTTTAGATTTTTCTCCCAGTGGAAGTCAAAACGCGCAATTTCATACCATTTCCCGAGATATTTTGCTAAATGAAAAGGTTCTACGACCTCAACTTTTGAACGAATAGGGCGCAATAGATTATAGGCTACAGTTCCCAACGCAACGACCGACAGTGCTATAAGTGATTTCTTTTTGTCCATAGTTAAATTTAAGAAGAAAACACTTAGCAGACATAAAAGTTTAAATAGATTACTAGTTTTGCAGAAAAATAAAAGAAATTGTATTCCAGAGACGAAGCAAAAAGTATTAGAGAGTCCTTTTGGACAAGTTTCGGTCAGTACATGACCCCGATTTTGGGTGCAGAGGGACAACGGGTGAACTGGGTGAATTATAAAACCGGCGTGAAGCATCTTTTCTTTCGTATGGATGTAGACAATAAGAAAGCCTTTATTGCAATTGAAATGGCACATCCCGATACTGGAATTCGGAGCTTAATGTTTGAACAATTTGCACAGTACAGAATGGTCTTGGAGTCGGAACTTGCAGAAGAATGGGTATGGGATGAGCAGTACTATGATGATCACGGCAAAGAAACTGCGCGAATTTATATCGAGTTGCCAGGTGTAAGTGTATTCCGAAAAGATGACTGGCCAAGCTTAATTTCCTTCTTTAAACCTCGCATGATTGCATTGGACAGTTTCTGGTCAGATTCACAGTATGGATTTGAACTTTTTAAATAGATTATAATGAAAACAGTAGCAAAGATTGTGTTGTTTTTTATGTTGTTGACGTCAAGCCACCAGTTATTCGCTTGGGGGACAACAGGCCACCGTGTCATATCGGAAATCGCGGAAAAGCATCTTTCGAGAAAAGCAAAACGAAATATCGAGTCCCTGATTGGAAAGCAAAAGATGGCATATTGGTCGAATTGGGCGGATTTTATCAAATCCTCTCCGGATCCTTTGCTAAACAGCACCGGTTCATGGCACTTTCTCAACACCGCAGGAAACTTGAACTTTCAAGATTTTAATACTGCGTTGCAGAATTC
>JBEBRI010000026.1:0-30523 GCA_040394915.1 Sphingobacterium sp. | reverse complement strand
AAAATACACACCTTACATCGCGGAAAATTCATCTGGATTCTACTCGGCGGCTTATTTGCGGCAGGATTTGCCCTTTCTTACTTTGATATCCGCGAAATCATAAAAATTATTATTCTCTTATTCTGCATTCCTGCAATCATGTTCTTGGCGGCAAAAATAAGCTACCAAGAATCGGTATGGAAGATTGATGGAGATCTTTTAAGTATTCACAAATCTGGTCAAACGACGGAAATAAACATCACTCAAATCGAGTACATTAAAAATCATATGCGTTCTGGAGGCAATCTTCTGGCGATTTACACCAAAGGAAAGTCGCGCCCTACTCGGATCTGGCGAAACAAACTATTTGTAGACACAGATCAATTTGATGAACTAAGTGTGCAGCTCAAAGAACACGGGATTGAATTTATCATAGCGTAAACCCAATACGTATCGATATCGCTACAGCCGGCTGAATCAATCAATCAAACATTTTTGTACTTTTGGGTTATGAAACTTAAATATTTTATAACCGTTTTACTCTTATCAGTAGTTTCGCTTGCCGGTTTTGCACAGCGTAAAGGCTATTGGCAACAAGGTGTTGATTATACAATGGATATTGACGTCAACGAGAAAACCTTCCAGTATGAAGGAAAGATGACCTTGAAATACAGCAATAATTCCGGCCAGTCCTTGCATAAAGTTTATTTTCATCTCTATTTTAATGCTTTTCAACCCGGTAGTATGATGGATGAGCGTTTGAAAGTCATTCCAGATCCTGATCGCCGGATGATGCAGAATACAGGCACCAAAGAAAAGCCAATTCTACAAAGTAGAATTTCTACATTGAAACCGCAGCAGATCGGGTATCAAAAAATTAAAACCCTGAAGTTCAATGGTCAAGATGCAAATTTTAAAGTGGATGGAACCATTTTAGAAGTAAGCTTGCCAACCGCAATTGAAGACAATAGCACTGGAACATTTGATTTAACCTGGGAGGCTCAAGTTCCAGAACAAATCCGTCGCAGTGGGCGCAATTCCTCGGAAGGTGTCGCTTTCTCTATGACACAATGGTATCCTAAAATGGCACATTTTGATGAATTTGGATGGCATCTTGACGAATACGTAGGCCGAGAATTCGTGGCTCCTTTTGGCAATTTCGATGTTACTATACATATTAACAAAGACTATGTTGTAGGTTCTTCGGGTAAGTTACAAAATCCAATGGAGGTCAAAGGCTATTTCAAAAACGCCAAGATCAAAACCAAGAACAATAAAGCTACATGGCACTATAAAGCGCAAAACATTCATGACTTCGCATGGGCATCTGACCCTAAGTTTGTCGTAGACTCTGCCAAGTCGAAAGGTGGAATAACAGTGTATACTGTATTTCTACCCACCGATAAAACAGTGACTTCGAATTGGAAGACAGCCTTAGCTATGGCGACTGAATTCTTTGATTTTACAGCTACTAAATTTGGAGCCTATCCATGGCCAACATATACCGTTATTCAAGGTGGTGACGGTGGAATGGAATATGGTACAGCCACTTTGGTGACCGGAGGACGCGACCTAAAAGGTTTAGTAGGTGTTATTTTCCACGAAGCCGCCCATTCATGGTACCAGCACTTATTCGGCATTAACGAAACCGTTGATGAATGGTTTGATGAGGGATTTACAAGCTACATTGAAGATCTAGCCTACCAAGAATTATTCCTAAGACCAACTGCACGTGCTTTAAATCCAATAGGAGCAGCTTATAATTCCTATTATCGCTTGGCACTTTCTGGCAAAGAAGAACCCATGAGCTTATTGGCGGATTACTACAATACAAACTTTGCCTACAGTACAGAAGCCTATAGTAAAGGGGCTGTATTGGCTGAACAACTGGGATATATTATCGGAAAAGACAACTTACATAAAACGTTCCTGTCATTTTACGATAACTGGAAATTCAAGCATCCAACGCCAAACGATTTTAAACGAACAGCCGAAGAGGTGTCTGGGATAAACCTAAAATGGTATTTCAATCTTTTCTTGAATACCACACGTAAAATTGATTATGGAATATCGAACATTTCCGACAATGCCATTGTCATACGCAACAATTCAGACTTCGCAATGCCGCTAGATATTTTGGTAACTTATGAGGATGGATCCAAGGAATTATTTTACATTCCTTTACGGGAGATGCGTGGCGAGAAAAAGGCAGAAACTTCGTTTGATATCTACCAGAACATCAAGCGAACTGTATTAGACGATTGGTTTTGGACAAAACCAACCTACACGATATCCATTGCAAAAAAAGTGAAAGAGGTTATTATCGATCCAACGCAGCGATTAGCTGATGTAAAACAAGAAGATAATATTTATAAACCCTAAGTAAGTAAAGACGATAGAAGGTCTAAACTTACATAGACGTACTTAAATAAGAAGGAGAGCCATTTTGCATAAATGGCTCTCCTTCTTATTTAACTCATTTCACTCAAAATCTTTTTACACGAACACTAGATTCACGACAACAATGCTTACTCAACGGCAAAAAAAGCATTTAGTTCACTTAGCGTTTCGTCTGTTTTGATCGAATCTTTGACGATAAGGCCTTTATTCAAAGCAATAATGCGGTCAGCAGTATCCACTGTATGCGACAAGTCATGACTGGAGATGAGAAGCGTAACTCGATGTTCATTCTTCAATTTTAGAAGTAAACTTTTTAAGCGAAACTGCGTAGTTGGATCCAAATTAGCAAAGGGCTCATCCAAGATCACCAATTCCGGCTCACCAATTAAAGCACCGATAATACCTACTTTCTTTTGGTTTCCCTTTGATAAATCACGGATATAAACTTTCCGATCAAGGACCTCTCCGTTAAAAAATTCTTCAAATTGTGAAACAAATCGATCGACATCCTCCTTGTTCATACCTCTAAGTTCACCGAGAAAATAAAAATATTCAACCGGACTCAAATATCCGATCAAGAAACTCTCATCAATAAATGCGGTGGTGAATTGCTTCCACCCCCCATCGCCCTGTACTGGAAGACCTTTTAACCTAACATTCCCTAAATCAGCCTGTATCAAATCTAATATTAAACTAAATAAGGTTGTCTTACCGGCTCCGTTATTCCCCACTAAACCGATACTCTCTCCTTCATTAATATTCAATTCCGGAATATTCAATACCTGAACTCCATTGTAATGCTTACTCAAATTCTTTATCTCGATCATAACTTTATGTTATACAATTGATTAATCTTAATTATTTACTTCCTTAAAGCCTTTTAACATGATGTACTTCTTGCGCGTATAAAGGGATGCGATGTAGTTTAATAGAGGTCCTTTCAGCAAAAATCCTATTACACCGATTGCGACCAATCCGGCATTTGCAGCAGCAAGCCCAACAGTAACCTTTATAACAGCCCAGACGGCGATAGGAATCAAAAGCAGCGGAATACCCACCAACCACTGAGCAAGCCCCATTCCCTGGTAGTTGAAGGCGCTGCCATTATCAAGATCTATACGCTTTCGATTCATCGATCCAAAGTAGAGAATCAATGGCACATTGATGCCTAAATTATAGACGGCACAGGAAATGTTAATCCAGAAAATATCCCATCCAAAGTAAACATAAGGTGTACTCAATATGGCTAAAATTGCCACTGATACATACATCAAAATAGCCTTCGATTCCAAATACTGTCGCATCGTTATATTTTGACTCATGAGTAGTGGGTAATAGCTGCTGTCCCAGGCGGGTACAAACTGTCCAAAATTAATAATGAAGATTCCCGATAGAAAAACCCCCACGAATATCAACATACCTGATCCATCTAATTTATCATTACCGTAAAAGATAAGTCCATATGCGAGAAAAACAACGCAGACGATTAAGACATTCTTTGCACGCTTCGCACGCCACAGGAGTTTCAAATCCAGTTGTAAATAGGGGGCAATGGCTCCAAAACGATTCGTCCAAGACAAATCGTAGCTTTTAAATTCCTTCCTTTCTTGTTGTAGATAAGCGTCCAAATACAAATTCTGCGCTACATTTCTATACAATATAAAATAGCTCAGACCTACTAACATTACTGGAACAATCGCGATAAACGGATATAACAAAAATAGATTCAAAATTTCGCCGAATAAATTCGTAACGGAAAAGACATCAAAATATTCCAACGCATATAATACCAATACCAATACACAAAATGGTAGTATCTTCTTAAAGTTCGAGGTGAAATTTTTTGATACGTATAGATTTAAATAATTTATGATGAATTCGCAACCAAGAACGCCAATGAACCAAGCCAGCATTTGAACACCACTATACACTTGGGATTTTAAAGAAAACAAAGTGAAAGGAATGATAGCCACCAAGAACAGCCAGTTCCAAAATGAATAAATAGTTTTCAGAAGTGCATAGTGAACAATCGTACCCCTACGGATATTTTGAATTAGTAAAGGTTTGCTGTTTATCAGGGGCAAATTTTGAAAAATCAAACGCAAAACGAAACTTAAGCAAAACCAAACTAATAAGAATTTATTGACAATTTGAATTGGCTCTTGATCAGGAAATGATTTCTTTAACAGCGGAAATAGCGATACACCGAGGACGAAAAATGCGGTAAGAAAATAGAGCGCGAAAAAACCTAGGAGTAACTTAACTGCAATTCCTTTCCCAAACCCTGCAGATCGGTAAAATGACCTCCATTCTAATACGAATAATCTGATGAACATAAATAGTTAGTTTCTTTAAATAATGGCTAGTAGTGAGTATAAATGGGCGACTACTTCGTCATTAAATTAAGAAAAATAACGCAAACTATAGGAAATGAAACGATTAATAGGAATCGAAATCAATTTATTCCGCTTTTAAGGATACTTTCAACAAATCATAGGAGGCTTGCCATCGCTCACGCTTTGCTTGTTGGACTGCGGTATGTGATTGTAAAAGCTCGGTGAGCAATAATCTCCCTGCATCGAATTCCTTTTCCTTTATTATTTTGTTTTTGATAGAAAGTTTCTCTATTGTTTGGTAGGATGCCAACTTCTTTAGCGCCGCTTCAATTTTAATTGCTTTCTGACGATTCCTAATTTCATCATCTTGCTGCTCTTCAAGCAATTGAAGTTGAGTCAACCGCTGTTTTAATGCACTTTTACGCAGACTCGGCTGAAGTGTGAGGTAAGTACTCAATGGAATTCTAAGCGCTAGATTGATAAAGCTATTTCCAAACCAATCCGCCCCTCGGTCAAAGCGAAATTCATTGCTATAAAACTGTTCCCCCAGGTACGCGTTAACCTTCAATGTTGGCAATAAGCCCTTTTTCAACTCTCGCTGCTGCAATTCATTCATTTGCTGATCTAGTTGCAACGTTTTCAGCTCGTAATTATCCACACTTAATGCATCCACAAATGAAGTGATATCATTCATATTGGAACTCAGCACTCTGGTACTATCTAAATTTACAAAACGACGGAGCTCTAGATCCGAATCAACCAACACTGACCAGGCTTCATATAGATTAATTCGCCTACGCTCTAATTCTTGCTGCGCCTGAACATATTCCGTCCCCCCTACTCGACCTTCATCGTAACGTTTTTTGACCAGGCTCAGTATTTTTTGATAACTTATAGAATCTTCGACTGCCAACGCATACTGTTCGGTCGCCAACACAACCGCTGCATAGGCTAAAGTCGCATCTATTTTCCATTCTTGCGCCTGCTTGTCTAAATCAATACTGGCCCTGTCGATATCCAATCTTTTCTGTTCCTCCTGAATGCCTCGCTTTGGATCAAAAAGATCCCATTCCATTTGTACACCAACTTTAGAAGTCCATTTTGTCGCAAATTTCAGCGGAATGATCGCTCCTTCGGCCGCAGTAGGATCGAAGGCGATTGCTGGAACAGGCGTCGTCGGAATAATAAGGTTTCGTTGTAGATTCCCATCAAGATAAAACACAGGAATTCTATTCGAACGGAGTTCCTGTAAATCCTCATTTTTAATTGATCTCTCGATTTGCTTTTGTTGATAAGCATTCCCTTTAGTCATATCCGTCCACAATTGCTCGATACTCAAAGATTGAGTGTATCCGAAAAGTGGGAATAAACAGCTTATGTAAAACAAAATCTTTCTCATATCAAAATACGGATGCAGGTTCAAGCTTAGATATTCTTCGAACGGCAAATAGCGAACCTCCAATAGAAATTAGCAAGGTAAGAAACAATAAAAACAGCGCGAAACCGATAGAAATGTGAATCACAAGGCCTGAGCTCGCCACGCCAAATTTAAAACCAAACAATAATATTAACGCAATGATGTACCCTATAATAGCGTATAGGAACGCTTGTGCTACAATAAGTTTATTGACATAACCTTTCTTCGCTCCAATAGCTTTAAGTGTCCCATAATCCTTAATTCGATCTAATGCCGAAGAGTATAATGTCAGCCCGATAATAAAGAAACCACTAATCATCGCAAATAAGACTAATGTTCCAAAACTCATCCCCATATTTGAACTGATCAGGATCTCTTTAACTGTAGAACTTTGTAATTTCTGCGGATCCCAAGCCCGCAAATGCGGAAAGAGTTGCCGAATGTCGGTCTTTACTTGTTCTTTGTCAGCGCCCTCCTGTAACTTAGCGATCACCATACTTATTTTTGATGGATCCGCGTTCCCAAGTATTCGAGCATTATCTAAAGACGTATACATTAAACTAGCCCCGAAAGCTTGCGCATTTTTTGTGAGTACACTGATGGTTGCTCTTTTCCCGTTCAGCTCAATTGCTTTCCCAACCTGTAATTCCGTATTCCACGTTTTGGCGCTAAATATTTCCGCAGAGACAGCGTTTGGCTGCATTAAAGCAAGTTGATCCCCTTGCAAAATGCGATCAACATTGGGCCCCATGACAAATTCAGGCGCGGCAGCCCCCACTAAGGTCACCGCAGCGGTTTTCCCATCTAGGAATGTCGCCTGGGCAGGCGCTAACACAACAGGGTAGGTAATCTCCACGGCAGGAAGACTCCCTATTTCTTGTACTAGCCGTTGATCAATACTATTGACGGCATTAATATTATTGCTCTGTCCTTCGATAATCCACAATTCGTTTTCCTGAATTGGGGCGTTGCCCACTAAATTTCCCATTAAGCCCATTAGAAAAAACAATAAACCTAATTGTTGGCCAATAAGGAAAATACTAATCACAATCGCGACAATAATTCCCACACTTTTAGCGCGGTCAAACCGAATAAATTTAAAGGCCAATTTTAACATTTACCGTATTTTTATGGTACAATCCACTTTCGAATTGATCGTCAGTTTACTTCCTTCATCAACTGTTATTTTTACTCTCCGCACTCGACGATCCTGGCCTTCATTTGCCGTTTCATAGAGAATAGACTTCTCGGATAAGACTGGGCTCAAATATGAAATATGCCCCTTCCCAGCATAATCTTTACGACCGACCGGAAATATTAAGACCGACTGATTCAGCTGGACATCATTTACAAAGAGCTCATCAATTTCTGCTTCAACCATGATCTGTTCAACATCGATTATCTTACCCAATTCCATAGCGCTTTGGATAGTCTGCCCCAATTTAGCATTCAAATCTGTCAATACCCCCGACGAAGCGGCCCTGATTTGAAAATCAGACTTTGCATTCTTAACCTTCTGAATTTGAATATTTTGCTCATCTGCCCGCGCTTGTTGCGCCTGAAGTTTTTGACGCAAACCTTTGACTGTCAATTCCTGCTGCTGCCAATTGGAGCGATCGGTATTCAAATTCTCTCGAGTCTCGGCCTGTTGATCAAACAGACGCTTGGTAACCTCGTATTTTTGCTTTAATTCATTCGCATAAATCTGCCCTTTTTCAATATCAGCAATAAGCGTATTATTTTCTTTCGTCAAGCTATTTAATTCGGCTTGCGCCTGTGCAACATCCAGGTCCGCATTTCCCGGCTCCAATTGCATAATCAACTGCCCCAGGCTAACTGTGTCACCTTCCTGCACATACAATTGTTTTACGCGCGCAGCGATATTGGAAGAGATAATAGTCCAATCTTTAGCACTTACCACTTTACCGATCGCCTTAATCTCTTTGACCGCTTCCAAGATTTGCGCATTGGATTGCTGCTTTTCCTCTTTCTTATCCCTACAAGAATAAGAAGCGACTAATAGCAGCATTATCGGGAAACTAGTTAAGATCCTATTTATAGTCTTCTTCATTTTTAATCGTATTGGATACAATCCCTTCTTCAACATAAATCACTCGATCTGCGAATTTTCTAAGCCGCAAATCATGAGTTACAATTATTACAGCCTTGCCAGAATCCGCTAAGGCTTTTAGTTCGTTCATTATTGTCTCTGCGCTCTTTGCATCCAAAGATGCAGTTGGCTCATCACACAAAATCATGGCAGGCTCCGTAACTAGCGCACGTGCAATAGAGACCCGTTGCTTCTGACCTCCACTTAATTTCTTCGGCAAATTCTTATAACGGTCAGCTAATCCGACTTCATCTAAAGCCTTCTTTGCCTTTTCAGAAGCCTGCGAAGACGTCAAACCCTGAAGAATTAGTGGCTGCATAACGTTTTCTAAGGCAGTTAAGGGCTCGATTAGGTTAAAATGCTGGAATACAAAGCCTATCTCCTTCAAGCGCAAATCCGCCAATGCACTTTCTTTCAATTGACTTACTTCCGATCCCTTATAAAATACAGAACCCGATGTCGGGTAAATAACAAACCCTAATATGGACAATAAGGTCGTTTTCCCACTGCCCGATGGTCCCATAATTAAGGTAAGCTCACCCCTACTAAATGCGACATCTGTCTTATCAAGTGCGGTGATGCTCGTATCGCCAGTTTTATAAATTTTATTTACAGCAACTAACTTGACAATTTCTTCTTTCATAAACTATGGCAATATAACAGCTTTCGCTGTTCAAAGTTTGCAATTCGCTCGATTTTCGATAAAGTTGACGAACATCCAAAAAAAGGAAATTTCGAAAATAGTGTAAGATTACAAGGAGGTCACTTTTTATTGCCCAAGCGCTAGCTGCATATGAAACATCTTCTTCCCTAGCAACGCCTTTTCCCCAACAGCTAGAAAACCTAAACGCTCATATAACTTTCTGGCACTGGGGTTCGATTCATCAACTAATAAACCCAGCACATTGCCCCCCTTACGGACATATTCATCGATTAGGAAGTTTAGCATCTTCGTGCCAATACCTCTCCCTTGTTGATTCGGATCTACCGCAAGACAATCAATATAGAATTCTCCGGCTTGCGTTTCATCCTCCGGGTTAAAGTCTAACGAATAAGCTTCCTTTATCAATCGCCCAACCGGCGCCCTAAGCTCCGCTAATCTTCCACCATCATAAACTAATGCAGTCCCAATTATCTGGCCCTGCTCTTCTAAAACCCAATTATTATTATAAGAATATTGATTGCCTTGATATTTTACCAATGTCGATAGAAAGCGATATGCTTCATCATAATCGTTTTCTCCAATAAATTGATAGACGATATCCTCCATCGCCAACAATAGATGCGCTGCAATTGTATCCGCATCTTTAAGTTCTCCCCTACGTATCTGCATCATTTAATAACGAGTTTACAAACTAACCATAATTAACTTAAATCCTTCTTTTGTTCTTAAAAAATGAAAGTGAGTCTGCGGTTGAGAGAAATCCTTGGATTGATTAATCACGAGATTAATGCAGGGATATTTCCAATCATTTGAAAAACCACAATCATCATAATATTCTTGGTACAAATCCGATTCAAAAATAAATGGATTTAGGCCATCAAGTGTAAAAAAACATTGATCGCGATTTGCCGCTAACTTGTCTAATCCTTTTTGAACAGCTGTATGGAAACGACGCACAAACTCTTTCCTTGGCAGGCAAACCCAGCCTAATTGATCATCCCAATAAGTAACTTCATCAAAACAAAGACTCGCCAACTTTTCCGCGCTAAACCCCGTACTTAGGAACATTAAAATTTGCTGCTCCAATTCCAGCTCATAATTTATGAAACTGTAATATTTACCATTGACCCCTTTAAACGAATTCCTTGTCGGATCAGTAGCAGGTTCTTCACTAATGGCAACGCTGTAATAATTTAGATCGTCATTATAAGAAAAACGCTCAATTAGTACTTGATTCAAAGTGTCGATCAACAGCTCCTGTCCTCCCTCCCAAACATAATGTTCATCAGATTGATTCCCGCGATTATCCTTAAGGTACTTCTTATGTGCGCCTTTTAATCCAATGATCAACCCATTTCTCACCTTCGTTAGTCCATCATAGTCAGCCGGTATCTGAATCTCACCGCGGGAATTAAAGATACCTACCTTATCGCTTTTCTTATCCCTAAACCGAATAAAACCTTCATTCTCGCAATCAGGTGTATTATCAAAAAAATATATACTATCATGCCCAACGATTTTTCCAGACTTTGTGAAGAAATAGCCGTCCGAGCTATCTCCTTCAAGCTTTCCGATCGACATAATATTTTCAAAACTTCGCGCAACGGTGATGTATGGCGAATAGATCGAATCCAAGCGGATTTGATCGTACTGATCTTTGAAACCTACCGCAGTACTATCGTTGTTATAAAAGCTTTTCCATCGACCGCTCTTCTCTTGTGCAGTTGTTAGCTGTACAAAAAAGAAAAGTCCAATAAGCATTATAAAAAATTGATGTCTTAAACTCATTAACACAAAATACTCAAAAAATATGAGTAAAATATAAAAGCCAGATCATCTGAGGAGAATCTGGCTTTAAAATAGTTTAAATCTTCTTTTTCTATCCCTTCTTCTTCTTTCCTTTTTTCTTTCCCATGGCTTCCATTTGTTTGTTCAACGCATTGATCGTCATTTCTTGCGAAATTATCGTTGTCTGCTGCGCCGCAATCACTTTTTCTAAGGCCTCGATGATCGCGTTACTCTGCTCGATCTCATCGATTTTTGATGGCAGCGTTAAAGCTTGATGATCTGCTTCGGCAGTGCTACCGCGGAACATTCCACCAGCGCCATTCAACAACCATTCAGGATCAATGTCCGAATGTGAAGCTAAAATACTAGCCACCGCATCAGAACCTAGTGCAGATGTCTTTTGAACACCTTTGAAGTTCGCGTAAGATAGTCCCAAATCTCGAAAAAATTCAATTTTCGGAATTCCTTTCACCGCTGCAATATGAAGAACACGCTCTTTAATAGTGGTCATTTCCTAGTAGATTATGAGTATTGGATAAAATTAAGACTTATTCTCGATAAAACTTAAAAGTATTAAATAACTAACGAAAAATTAATATTAAATATCAGAAATTATGACTAGTTTCTGGACAAGTTGCTTAATTTTTTAACTTTTTGTAGACATACCGCACATTGCAATACATGAGGGTATCGGTCTTCTCGGTCATATGTTTAATCGTTGGAAAATGATATTCGTTACCCCAAAAGAAATCATCCTTACGGACATATCCCTCACCATAATCACTTAAATCGAAGGATAGATAGGGACGTTTCTTATGCAAGGTTGAAAAATTTCGTTCATAATAAATATGCTGTCGATCGGGCGGAAACTTACCATAGTACTGCCAGAAATTCGCGTAAACATTCCATCGAAATAAAGAATCATTTGTCCCAACCTTAAATTGAAATTTGTTTGCCTCGTATTGCTCAGGATATTCTGTTAAAATATCTTTGAGTATCCTCAACGAGTCTTTAGCACGAGACTCTATGGCATTTATACCCCCCAATTTAACCCATAAATAATCACGAACCGGGCGCTTCAACGGCTCCTCATGCCCCCCGTCTTTCGAACCGACGATGAGCTTGCTCTCCACAATTTCTATTTTTTCAAGCAGATAAATCGTCGCCTCATTACCTTGCCTGTCAGGACTAATCTTCTCCTCCTTTGTACAAGAAGAATTAACAATCACGCACAAACCAACAAGCACCAAGAAATGAAAACAAGAAAAACGGCTCATAACGAAAAATTCAACTCGCGTAAATATAAGAACTATTTCTCTTAACGAAACCTAATTCACAAAAAGGTAACATAAAAAAAACATAAACGTATCAAAAATGAACCAACAGCGGAGTTTTATTATGAAAACGATAACCAATTCCCAACATCAGATAATTAGGATCTCGAAAATCTTTAACGCTATAACCAATATGCAGAAAGGTACTGCGCGATATCTTCGTTTTAAGCGCTAAACTTTGATAGGTACCACTGAAATCGCCTCCGCGATGAAGAATGTGGGTACCAACGCCGACACTGATGGTGAAAATCGGCATCGTGAAATCGGCTCTACCCGACAAGCCAAGCGCGAGCTGTTCTTGCCAATGTGGTTTATAAAATGGCTGTGCTGTTCCCACAATATAATCCTCGGTGAACACATTCCCACTCCCATCATAGAGCATATCGAGAGAAACACCGGTACGCAATCTATATCCTAAATTGTACATCGGCGCAAAATAGGCGCCCACAACAGGGTATTTATCCGGCGATGCAACTTGTGTATTCCCAAATTCAACACCTTTTCTACGCCAGGACCCAAACAATACGAGATCGTAACTTACATGCTTTGGAAAAGCGGGCACAAAAGCCTTCTCCACCCTCTGCTCCTCCTCCGCCTCATGCGCCTTTAAATTATATGCTATTCCAAGCTTCGCACCCACCATATTAATCCCCGCATTAGGATACTCGGTGTTCCCATTAGAAAAATGTGTGAAATCCGCTCCGGTCATCAAATTCCATTGCTGATTTAAACGCCATTTAAAAAATAAACCCAGATTAATGTAAGCATTGACCTTAGAGCCTATAACCATATTCATTGGATTATTCAATGGATCATAGGGTCGCCAACCACTGGAGAGCCCAAAATTCCATTCGTAATGCAAAGAACTTAGTTGACTAAACCTTACTATTTCGGCATTTTGAAACAGATAACTCGCAATCGGAGTTCCTAATTCGCGATCGTTTCCAAAGCTAAAGACTGATAATCCAATGCCCTGCTGGGTATTAGAAAAAATTTGATTCCCCAAGCTTCCCTTTGGCAGCGCAAAAGAATACCGCAGATGACCCGAAATCGCTTGATCTGTCAGGGCATCCTTTGCTATCTCACTCTTATAAAATGGAGACGTGGGAAAAACATAAGCCGGGCGCACCTCTGCCGAAAAATGGTGTGAGAATTTGGTAAAAGGAATTCGAGTACTGTCTCCACTGGACGTTAGCACGCTTTCTTGCGCAAAGCAAACGGTAATGTAGTAGAAGATGGACGTGAAAAAGAAAAAGCCCTTGCTAGTCACAAATCTACTCCGGAAGGTTTTATTAAGTATCTGAATCAAAGGCTTCAATACAATCGGTATTTCTTGATAAGAAATAAAACTAAGAAATTATCCGCTCATTACCAAAAATGCTATTTCCACAAATTAGCAGAAGATTTCTTGTAAAAATTAAGGCTATTAGCAAAAAACGATTGCTGAAATAGTGATTAAACTCCGCTCCTTTCCTTTATTAATCAGCATTTAAGCACATCCCTCGCATAAGACTGCTTCGAGACTGCTTCGAAGAAAGCCCCTGATTTTGATAAGCGGTATGCGCAAAGCTGAAAACAATCCGCTAGCCTGAAAATAAAAAAACATTCCTGAATATTAACTTATTATTAACTAATAGAATTTTAACCTTGCTAAGCTGATTGTGTTAAGAACGTAGAGGCGAGGAGTTGCTTCATAATGAGAAATGCTTTCATCCTGGATAACACGACTTTCCGCAGGGGATTACCCGGATTTTACGATGATCCGAACGATCAAATTACTTCATTAAATAAAAAAATCTATCATCCCTCAACATCAATGAGGAAGCTCCTTAACCGTATACATGTATAATTTATTATGTATAGAATCTTTCAAGCCCTGATTACGCATTTTGTCAATGGCTATTTCATACACATAACCTTTTTCCAACTGATCAAATTTCAGATTTAATCTTCGTCTTGAATTTGACCAGTCTGCCTTTTTAATTGCAATCGTCGCCACGTTGATCTGATCGGATCCATACTTTTTATGATAATGATATGTATAACGTCTAATTTTCACTAAACTATCGATCGGCAATATTGCTTCCTCGGCAACCTCCTGTGTGAAATTGAGTTCAAACCCATCTTTTTTGATCTTGATGTCTTTGACCTCGAATGCGGGTTTTCCCGTAAACCGTACCCGCTGTATGCCCCGGTCACCGAGCCAACCGTGGTCAGCTTGCCCAATCCATAAGTCGCCATTTGGAGAAAAAACTAACCTATTGTTCCCTTTCCGTAAACCCTGCCCCTCTATAAAAATTGTTGCAGCTCCCTGCATTACGCCATTGACTTCTTCGAGCATGACGCGCAGTAAGCGCTCACTACTCATCTCGCCAACAATAAACTGCCCTTCGAAATCCTTCAATTTTGGATTGTTTTTAATTAATATAGGCTGCGTCGGTGAATTCGCTAATAAATTATGAGGAAATATGATGGTCGGTTTTTCACGCAAAGAATCTAGCTTAGCGACTGAAAGCTCAAAGGGATTTCCGCTGTTCCATCCCTTTGTCCATACTAAACTTGCCGGGTGACCATAGTGCTTTCCTTCTTCTACATGATACAGAGGACTCGACGCGACCCAATCTCCTTGATTTTCTGTGACGTAAAGTCTATCCTTGGCGTCTAATGCAATTCCGTTCGGTGAGCGAAATCCCGAAGCAAAAGGTGTAACATTAAATTGTTTATCGATCTTCATTACCCAGCCTCGGTACGGGACGACCGAGAACATGGCAATATCTGTTTTGGATTTCCCAATCATCATGGTATCGCCGCGTAACTCATTGGATATTCCTCCACCCGAAGATGATGAATTTAAAGCGATATACAGATTCCCGTTTTTGTCCTCCACAGGGCCATAGGTAAATTCATGGTAATTGCCTGTCATCCCAAACCCGTCGTAAATTGTCTGAAATTCGTCGGCAACACCATCAGCATCCGTGTCTTTAAGCAGGGTCAACTCTGGCAATTGCATGACGAGCATCTCTTTATCATTGATTACTTTAATCCCTAAAGGTTCATGTAATCCCGAAGCGAACAATTTCCACTGTTTTGTTTGTGGATTATAAATCATAATTTCTCCTCGCATAAAGCTCGCAACAATACGTCCGTCAGGGAGCGCGTCTAAGGCTGCAACCTCTGCCGTTAGGCCCTCCGGCGTGCTGATTGAGTCTACATAGTACACTTCACTGTCATCAGAGTAATTCTCTCCACAAGAAGCCAATAGTGCAGTCGCACATAGAAGATAATAATATAACAATTTCATCATTTGTTAATTTTGTATGCTACACTAAAAACTCGTCCCTCCGATGCGCTTAGCTTTAATGTCTCCGTCGTTAGTAGCTTCCCATTATAGAAACATTGCATGCCCTCTGGTTTGGTATAGTTGAATTGTAAGTCTGAACTTAATTTTGGAATTCGAAAAGAGCGCACAATCCCCTTTCGATCGGGCGTTTCTTTAATCGTTTCGTAGATGTCGACTTCATTCAGCTGATAATGAAACTCCAGGTATTTATCTTTTAAAACCTTATAACCTTTAAATTTTCGCTGAACAATACTATTTAGGCCAAGAAACGACAGGCTAGGAAGTCGCTTCTCTTGGTAGAAGATGTCTCCTAAAATCTTTGCTTTCGCATCTTTATGACCCTTCCACAAAGCGGCATTGTCAACAAATTCACCCTTCCAGAGAAATCTCAGGTCCGATAACGATGCATCCCAGCAATAAGAAAGCTGACCTGGTAGGTGAACTGCAATTGCTGCCGGACTCGCACCTTCAATATAGAGTCGATAATAGTAAGGTGGGACTAAGTCGTAGGGATGATTTTGATGCGGATGCTGATGCTGATCACTATGGCTGCTCTGTTTTGGGATATTTGGATCATGCGCTAATTCCGGTAATTTCTCCACTTTGCTGACGTACATTGCGCCATACATTACATGCCCATGTCCTGGGAATGTACAGACATAAGGATAGATCCCCTCTTCCTTTGGAGCCGTAAATGAGAGCTGTTCTTTTTGTCCGCCATGCAATATTTTGGTATGCCAAAGGATCGATGGGCTTTCCGGCACATAAGATTTTGCCATAGCTCGCGCGCCTAATTTCGCCGCAAGATCAACAATCTTTTCTCGCGTTCCGGGCTTTAGGATCAGCAGATTATGGTCCATATCGTCTGTATTCTCAAAATTGATATGAACTTGTTGTCCAGGTTGCACATGAAACCTTGGGACATCGAATCGAAGTCCTGGAAGGACCGTCATCTTAATTTCTTTAACCGGAATCCGCTTCGCTTGACTTAAACATGGATGAGGGCCTAAAAATAAAAGGATCAGGCTAGCGATAATAGTTAAACTTACTTTTTTATACATGGTTCGGTTTAGGATTCAATTTTTTCTATTTTATTGAATATGCAACAATTGCTTATAATGATCGGACACGGTGAGTATCCCTCCCATTCGATCAAAGAAATCTGGATCTAAATAAAATTTACCTGTTTTTACTTTCGTCCATTCCGCATTGGGGTAAGGGTGGCGAAGCTTCATATCTTCCCATTTTTGATAGTTCATGTCACCATTTGTCTCCATCAAGCCTGTTCCTAAAATGGGGAATGGGCTGAGGCTCGCCGCAATCATCTTATTCCATTCCATCAGAACCGGATTTACGGTCAAATCAGAACATAGACAAGGAATTTTATTTTCATAAGCAATTTTTGCGATTTTCATTGTTAAACTGAGTGTTTTAGCAATACCCTTTAGGATAAAAGCATTGTATCCAAGTTCAATTTTTCGATAGGCATCCTGTTCACTATGTATACTTTCATCGGCCCCGACCAATACACCTAAATCACCGACGTGTTCTTGATTTGCTTCAACGAAAGGCTCTTCATACAATAGAATGCGCTCAAAAGCACCGATCTCTTTGGCATAATCGAGGTAATTCATCAAATCTTGTTTGCGTTCGTACCGACCGTTGGCATCCATCGTGTAATAGATCGGAATATTGGAATTCAAACCGGCCAACCTATTGTTGATAACATCATGTATAGCTTTTAAGCGTGCTTTATCTTGATGCAACATGTCCGGTTGACTTCCTGGACTTCCTGTTTTGATTTTAAACACATAGTATCCTTGATCAACCGCATTTGCAATTTCTTCTAGCGGCATACTGTAGGAAATTTGAAACATGACCGCAACTTCCCGATTCTGGTTTGCGAAGGCTTCACGGTATTGCTCAGGGATCAACTGTTGAAAACTCTTCACCCGATGTTTCTTACCATATAACATCCACAGCGCATTATCTACAGATACCAGCGCATTGAAGATAAAATTGATGTGCAGAGCCGACCGGCCAGTAATATCTTTCCCTTTGCCCACCAAAAAAGGAACAAGTTGATCCATGGCTTCGACAGGGTCAGCAAACTTTTTATCACACAACCATGCTAATGCGGCTTTACTTACTTCAAACATCCATGTATTTCCTGTAGCTTCATCCGTCGACGCAAATGCCTCCGCATCGGCATAAAGCACGCTTTGTGTTCCCATCCCTACACCGTGATGACCGTCAGCATCCGCTACGTATGCGATGGCTTGCCATAACTCGGTGAGGTATGCCCCTTTAAATCCAAAGGGGAATCGCAGCTTTTCCTTTTCGATGACTGCCTGAACCCTAGAAACTGATAGTGGCTTCAACATAGGCTTTTGTTTATTCGTTGATCTATTCAAGAGGTTAGTTTGAGAAATTGCGAGCATATAGCTACAGTGCTCAATAAACGTTCGTCTATCCATAAAATTACGTTCATCTCTTTAATATCGTTTACGTTCACGGTAGTTAATCACAGGGTATGGTGAATTGCAGTAATTAGTATCCATTATGTTTTTCGAGATGTGATTTGGTTAATATTTACTAATCTAAATGGTTAAATTGTAAAAAACAAATACAAGTAGCTAAAACTGTACGACCAGTCCATGGGGTCTGGTATCCCAAATCGCCTCGAAATGTAGTTATTGCATGCAGCAAATGCATCAATTCCCTAATCAAATGAGCAAGTACATCTAGCATGACACCCCATGACAGTTAAACAACTGTGAATTACTAACTTGTATTATGCGCCTAACCACTTTACTAACCTTAGCACTTGCATGTGTGCTTACTAGCCATGCACAAACAAAAAGTTCATCCTCTCCCGTCGGACCGGTGGAATTTCGAAAGACCAAAGTCTCTTCGGAGACCTATGAATCTGTTGGTGTCGCCGATATCAATAATGATGGCCATATGGACTTAGTCTCCGGAGCTTTTTGGTATGAAGGTCCTCATTTTGTGCAACGTCATTTTATTGCCGAAATCAATCGTGTTCAGGAATATTGGGATGACTTCGCTACCATCCTTATCGATGTGAATAAGGATGGAAAGATGGATATTGTTACCGGCGGCTGGTTTGAGGCCACACTCTATTGGCTAGAGAACCCCGGAAATAATAAACCCTGGAAACGACATGTTATTGATAAAACAGGCAATATCGAGACAGCACGTGGTTTTGATTTAGATGGAGATGGCCTCGTTGAGATTATCCCCAACACACCCAATCAACCTTTAAAATATTATAAGCTACAAGCATATACCCGTGATAATTCAGATGCAAGATTCACCAAAGTTGACATTGCCCCCACTCATGGACATGGACTTGGATTTGGAGATATTAACGGAGATAAACGCATCGATATCGTTATAGATAGGGGTTGGCTCGAAGCGCCAAGTCAACCCAATGGAAAATGGATACTCCATGAAGATTTTGACTTTGGACATGCGAGTATTCCTATTTTAATTGTTGATGTTAACAAAGATGGATTAAATGATCTGATTGTTGGACAAGCGCATGGATATGGTTTAGATTGGTATGAACAGCAACCCTCGAGCACCGGAAAGCAATCTTGGAAAAAACACATTATTGATGCAAATAATTCACAATACCACAGCATGGAATGGGTTGATATCGATGGAGATGGGGAAATGGAATTGGTTACGGGAAAACGCTTTCGGGCGCATAACGGTGGTGATCCGGGAGCAAATGACCCGTATGGCTTATATTATTTTAAATGGAATGGAGAATCTTTCACAAAGAATATCATCAGTTATGGACCTGTTGGTGAAGGAAAAGGTGCAGGCATCTATTTCTCCATAGCTGACTTACGAGGCACTGGTCGCCAAGATGTAATCGTTGCAGGAAAGGATGGACTTTACATTTTCTATAACGAAGGCAGGAAATGATGATGTATACTTAATCGGCTCTAGCCTACATTTTTTCGGGAAAAACAAGCGTATTTGATTTATGAACATGAATTTTCGGCGAAAGCATGATGGGAATCTTTTCTATTACGTTTAGGATTAGTTGAAAAGTTGACTTTAAAGAAGACTCCACCACGACAACAACGTAGACATCGTTTGCATTCGACAATGCCTTCATGTTTTTTTAATAAAAAGGATTCGTGATGTTTCCTAGGTTCCTCCCTCCCCTTAATGCTATCTATTCAAAAATACACTTGATTTGATAGGAATGAAAGAAAGGCGGGCCACTAACTTAGTAGAGCCCGCCCCGGTATGACATCTTGTACTTCTAACTGAACGTAATGATAGGGGGAATTGATCAATAAACTCCGATATCATGAAAGGTCCGTTATCAATATCTGATTGTTCTGTCCTATTTCATAGTCTTGTACGAGTCCGGCAATGACTTTAAATAGGCCATCAAATCAGACAGCTCTTCATTACTTAAACTCTTTTCCAATCCTGGTGGCATCATGGACACCGCGTGTTGCTCCGAGGAAATGATTTCAGACCTTGGAATTCGTACTTCAGCCCCTGGCCCCACAGAGAGGATAACGAGATCTGGAAATTGTTCTTTTATCACTCCTAGATAAGTTTTCGTTTTTGTCTTTATCTGATAGGTATCGTATTCCCTAGCAAAACTCACACTTGGGTATACAATCGCTTCTAAAATATCATGGCTGGATCGGATTTCGCCAATATTGCTTAAGTCAGGTCCAAAATGAGCCCCTTCTAAACCGACCGCATGACAGGTAAAACAAGCGGCCTTCCCAAAAAACAATTTACGCCCGCGATCGAGATCGCCCCGACTTAAGCTTGCTTCTAATTTCTCTAATTTTGCTAAACGCTCCGCATGACGCGTTTTCAATGCTTCCATTAATGGCTTTCCTTCCTGCTGAACCTTTTCAGGAAAATTTGCCAACAGTTTCTGCATATCTGGCTCTGAGAGATTATCCAGTCGGTCTGTGGTTTGACTTAGCGCCTTTACCAGCGCGGATCCTACAACTTCACTATGACTTCCTTCAAATGCGGTCATCAAGCTTGGGAGAAGAAATAAATCTACCGATGCAACATATTGCTCAGCTAATACCTTGAGCTGTGTCTCATTGAGTTTAGATCGGGCTATAAGTCGGGAAGCAGACTGACGGATTGGAGATTCCGCAGGAGGTTTTAGAAATCCGGTCAATATTTGAAACTCCTTATCGGAAAGCTCCGGCTTACTCATTCCGCGTGCAGCCAGCGCCCCTATCCTGAAATCAGCATCTACCGAATTATCCTCGATAATTTTCGATAGCTCTTGATTGAGTGACGGCAATCTACGAGATTCAATCAAATTCAGAACACTACGCTTTAACACATCATCTTTTGAGCGAAGCAGATTCCCCAACTGCATCGTCCAGGTCTTCGGCAACTCTTTTACCGGACTTTCTGAAATAACGGTAAGCAGCAATTCCTTCCAAGAGCTAGAAGCTTCAGCATTCGCTAGCTCCTTCGCCATATAGTTTTGAATTTTCTCATTTTGACTAAATGTGATCAATAACTTTTGAATGGATTTGAGCTCCTCCTTGTCTAGCGCTTCAATGTTCAACCCGGTTTGGAGGAAAGTAATCACCATGTCGGCCCATGTAGGGCGATGGGAAGCAACCCATATACCAGCATTTCGTAAAGCCTTCTGATTACTTTGTAGAAAAGCCAATAGCTGTTCCTGGTTCAGTGGCGATTCATCCATTTGATCCAGAGCAATAAGAGCTGCCTTTCGACTACCTACTCCTCCACTAGTCAATGCAGGAATCAGCAGGTCTGGTTTCTTAAGTATAATTAAACTGTGAATAATTGCATGTTCGACAAAACGATCGTTTGGATTGTCAGCAGCCTTTAATAATGCAGGTATACAACGCGGGTCTCCAATTTGTCCGAGCGCGGTCGCCGCTTGTCGACGAACCGATGCTGAATCTCGTTCAACCATTTGCATCAGCATATCTACGGACTCCCGATCTCCAGCAAGGCCGAGACTACGTACGGCGGCCACCCGAACTATTGCGCTCTTATCCTGGAGGGCAGTACGGACCGCTGTGAATGCTTCCTTAGTTGCAATACGCGCCAAAGCGAAAACACTAGCAATTCTATTCCCTTCTACCTTATCATCAAGCATTCCAACTAAAGATGGTACAGCGCTGGATCCTGCTGCTACTAACCTTTCAACAGCAGCGTCCCTGACCATAACGCGTTGGTCATTTAAATAGCCAACAAGTTCATCAGGCTTGCGCTTATTGAGTTCAAGTTCTTTTCCCCATGGATCTTTAACAGCTTTCGCGTCCTTTTTTCGAATCCTATAAATTCCACCTCGAACATCTGGTTTCGCAACACGCGATAAAGGACACCCTTCGATAAACCAACCGCCAGTAATGATTACCAATAAACTACCATCGGCATCTTGAAGCACATCTGTAGGATGCGTATCAGGATTTTTTGAGGTCATAAAATCCTCCTCCACGGTCTTGAATGTAGCGCCCGTTGGTGTAATCCGGTGTCTGGTAATTTTACCGGTATTGAACACGGCGCTAAACAAATCACCATCATAATCCTGTCCAAGACCATCCCCACGGTAACGCAATAAACCCGAGTGCGCTATTCTTGGTAATTTCGTCATAACTGGCATCAACTCTCCCGTCAATTTTAATTGATCTTCGTCGATAACACTGTTGTACTTCGGATACACTCCGCCTTCAACCCAATGCATAAGGGCATCTCGTTGTCCATTTTGTGGATCAGTGAAATAGGTCATCGTTCCTATAGTCTCACCGCCAGGCATAAAGACCATCTCAATCGTATTGTCAAATCCTCCACCAGCAACCGACTCTAGTCCAGTTCCATCCGGACGACAACGCCATATTCTCGCACCTTTACCTTTTAGCTGAGTGCCTTCTTTGGTTTTAATATCAAAACTACGACGTGCGTCACATAGGTAGAGCCATCCATCAGGGCCCATAAATGGTCCATGCAAGGTAGCTGCATTGGCATTGAGTACCCATCCGTTTAGGATGACCTCTTTTTTATCTGCTTTCCCATCATTATCGGTGTCTGTATAACGCATTAAATTTGGAGGTGCTGCAGCATACAAACTCCCTTGATAGAAAGTTCCGCCCATTGGTAGCGGTATACTATCTACGTAAATTGAACTTTTATCAAATTTCCCGTCTCCATCCGAATCCTCCAGGAGGCGGATATGATAGCTTGGTTCAGCGAGCATTTTCTCCGTCCCCATCGTATTTACACCCGTCGATTCGAACACAAACAATCGACCCTGATCGTCAAAGCTGGCAAACATGGGAAAGGAAATAAGATCTGGCGATACAGCCTCTTCTATTACAAAACCATCTGGTACGTTCAGATAGGACGTTGACTCCGTCGGCTTATCCGATTTTTGCCCACAGCTGGAAAGCATGAGCACCGTGAACCCTATTGAAAGGGATAAAATTGTTGAAAAAAACATATTTCTAACCTGTACCGCACTTACTAACGTCAGGAGTGAACTAGACTCAACACCTGTACCCATCGTTTTTTTTAAAATTTTTTCGCAAATATTATTATTCATTGTACGTTTCATTATCTTCAAACTATTCAAACAATCTAAATTTTTACGGCGCAGTTATGGGTTCTGTATCAAGTTGGGGTTTACATTTACCTCTCGTTCTGGTATGTAGTAAACGACTCTTGCATCGGTCGGTTCAACTCGAAAATTAAAATTGTCGGTCCCATGAAGGCCGGGGTATGCTCTTACCAATGGCAAATTATTGCGGAATAAATCGCCAGCGCGTTGACCTTCGAAGGCGAGCTCTAATCTTCGCTCTTCTAAAACAACAGCCAACACCGACGCACGCCCTTTTAAATCGTTCGTCGTGTATGCCGCACTGCCTATAAGTCCTGCGCGTCGACGAATGATATTAACATCGGCGATCGCTTCCTGAAGATTTCCCAATTTGGCATTCGCTTCGGCACGGTTTAAATACATCTCTGCCAGGCGTAGATATACAGGCGAACTCAAATTTGCGATTCCTTCTTGCCAATTATACTTATTGATAAAATATTGAGGAGAGGTGCCACGATACTGTAAAACGCCATTAATATAATGTGGGGTGATAAATTTTAATCGAGCATCTTGAGGATACTGATTCAACAAATCCATCAATGCTTGTGAAGCATAGTATTCACCCCAACCTGTAGAAAGCGTCACAGGATCATTGTAGTAAAGTGAGCCTACTGCATTCTTGTCCTTATTGTCAGAGATCGTATGCCTAATATTAAATATTGTCTCTGGATTACTCTCCGGCACCAGTGTTGGCGCCTTGATGTATACATCCGTCGTTGCTAACTGATATCGATCAGATTCGATCACCTTATTCGCATAAAGAATTGCATTCTTGTTGTCTTCCATGTAGAGATAGACACGTGATAGTAACGCTTCAGCGACTTCTTTAGAGGCAAAATTAGAATTTTTACTTTCCGTCATTAGGGAGCTTGCTTTGAGCAGATCCGCTATTACAAATTCATAGACTTCTTTCACCGTATTTCGAGCAGGAAGATCTTCTGTATCGGTATTTTGCTTAATAGGAACTCCTAGATTGTTACCATTAGCCTGCGGATAAGGGCGACCAAATAATCGAACCAAATTAAAATGAGCCATAGCCCTAAGAAATAAATTCTCACCTTTCAATTGGTCTAACTTCACTGATTCACCATCGGAAATTCTTTCTATAATTAAATTAGTCGCATAAATCAATCGATATGATTGTGCCCAAAAATCAGTTGTGGGATACATTCCAGGAATATGTCTATAGGAAGCTCCCAGTGACGCTTGGTCACCATCCGCACCACTTTGAACGACATTATCTCCAGGCCATTCATTGAGCGTCAAGAGGTGCCTTGTATAGGCCTCTGCTACCAGCATCGAGTAATTGCCATAAGTAGCAATCTGAATATCGTCAGGAGTGACGAGCGCAACCTCATTTGACTTACTATCATACGGCTGTAAATCCTTGCTGCAAGCGTTCAAGATAAAGATGATCAGCAAAGAATAATATATGCCCTTGTTTTTAACCAGTCTTTTCATAAGAAATGTTTTATTTAAATCGTCTGTGATAAAACCTGCAATGCTATCGTAAACTTTACGCGCTATACTGAATAAGCGAATGTTTGCATCGCGACTTAACACCCTTTGTCCATTTAGTTTAGCATTGCTAGCTTTAGATTATCATCATGCTACTGTAGCATTAAAAACTTAGATTGACTCCCAAAAGTACTTTTCGACTAATAGGGTATTTTATGCTAGATGAACCTCCATAGGGTCCTAATACCACTTCCGGATCCATCCCCGAGAACTTTGTAAATGTCAATAGGTTGTCCCCACTAACAAAAATTCTTGCCTGTGCAATTCGAAGCTTCTCTAACACATTAGTCGGTAGATCATAAGCACAAGTCACATTTCTAAGGCGCAAATAACTACCGTCTTCAAGGTAGCGAGACGACGCCTGATTGGAGTTGTTATTGCCACCGAAAACGGGCTTTGGATGTGTAGCTTGATCTCCGGGCTTTTCCCATCTTGACCAACCGTCTGCCAACAGCATACTATTGTACGTGTTATAAGCACCATCAGAATCAAAAAGCCCCCTTGAGGTATGATAAACCAGATTTCCCTTCACAAAATTGAAAAAAGCCGATAGCGAGAAATTCCTATAACTTAACGTATTACTCATTCCCCCTGTAAAACTGGGCGATGCAGAACCGACGTTTTGCTGCGTTGCATCGCTGTAAGAGGAAGTAGTGGAAATCACGGAATTTCCTTGTTGATCAACGGTAATTTTCTCCCACAAAGGGTCCCCATTATCGGCATCGACTCCAACCCATTTACGCATATTCCAAGTATACATATCGTCACCTTCGCTTATGAGCATATTGCCTTGCCGAATGTCCTTACCTTGAGCGAGCTCCAACACTTTATTCCGATTGAAGGCGATGTTGAAATTCGTTTGCCAGTTAAATTCTCCGCGAATGTTTTCCGTAATTAAATTGATTTCAAGTCCTCTATTTTGGATAGATCCAACATTTTGAATCACTGAAGCGAAACCGCTAGTGTATGGCCTCTCCACGTTAAGCAGCAAGCCCCTAGTCTTTTTTTCATACAAATCTACATTCAAAGTAACACGCTTGAATAGCGCAAGATCAAAACCTAAATTATAACTAGCCGCTTTTTCCCAGGTAAGATCATCGTTTCGCATTTGAAAAGGAATAGCTCCAGAATTATTGGCATATTGTGTTGTAAAACTGTAAAGACCTAAGGCTTGATAATTGCCAATATTCGCATTTCCCGTGATGCCATAGCTAAGTCTTAATTTTAACAAGTCGACGGTAGGATTATCTTTCAAGAAGGCTTCATTACTTAAAATCCACGCTCCGCCTAAGGTGTAGAAATTCGCAGACCGGTTGCTGCTACCGAAGCGAGATGACGCTTCATTAATAAATGAACCAATTGCAAAATAGCGGTTATCATAATTATAATCGAGTTGGAATAGTCCCTTCGTAAATACGTTCTCGTCAATACCACCCGTTGCGTCGAGAATACGCGATGCAGCACTCATAACATGTAAACCAGGAGCCAAGCCTTCCCCGGTTACCCCTTTCGCACTGTTATGGTTTTTCTCAGCTTCAAACACTGCTAGTGCATCTAAATTATGACGTCCTATGTTTCGAACGTAGTGTAAACGATTGGAAGTAATCAGCGAGGTTCCATCATTTGAAGAATTACTCAATCTACCTAGTCCTTTTCCAGCTTTCGAACGAACATCATGATAGACTTCGTTTTCATAGAGACGATATGTCACTCGGTTGAATGTAGAGACGCTTAATGAAGGCAAAATATCATATTTCAAGGTAGCATCCATATCAATTACTTTATTACTTCCTTGATCCAAGTTGTATTGCCAACCGTGCAAAAAGTTTTCTTGTTCACGGCCATACCATCCTCCTTCAGTCCCCCTTTTTATATTTCCTTCAGCATCGAAAGGGTTGTCCCACGGCATATTCATATAAGCGCCATAGAGCGCTCCATCCAAGCCTGAGGGGTCTGAACGTTGCCCTGAAAGTTTCGCGTTCATCTTTACATTGAGTTCCAGCTTATCATTTATATTATGCTTAATATTCGAGCGGACATTGTACTGCCGATTCGAGTTAAATCGTAAAGTTCCTTCTTCGAAATAATAGTTTCCTGCTATATAAAACAACGTTTTCTCAGAGCCTCCTGAAACGGATAACGTATGATTTTGCGTGATGGCAGTTCGAAATGCATGATCAAACCAATTGGTATTTTGTGATAAAACGGAAACTGGAATATCCTGATCAAACCTGTCGGAAGGGTAGAAAGACTTTTCGTAATCATACAATTGCTTTGAATCCATCACTCTAAAATTCCCTGTATTTGCTGAATTTAAGCCAACAGAGGAAGCCAAATTGACTTTAGTCTTACCGGACTTTCCTGATTTCGTTGTAATAATAATTACCCCATTGGCTGCTCTTGAGCCGTATAGCCCGGTTGCTGCCGCATCCTTCAGCACAGTAACAGATTCTACATCTGAAGCATTTGCTGTTCCGCCAACAATCCCGTCTACAACATACAGTGGACTAGATCCTGCGTTGATCGAACCAGCGCCACGAATATTTATACTGGCCTCGGCATTGGGATCTCCGGAAGAATTAGAAACGATCACACCTGCAACTTTACCTTGCAAAAGATTCGTCACATTTGTCGAAGTAACATCATTGAGTTTTTCTCCAGAGATGACAGCCACAGCGCTAGAAAGGTGCGAAATCTGTTTGGTAGAATATCCCATTACAACGACCTCATCCAAGTTATTGGGGAGCAAATCCATCGTAATCCGAATTGAAGTCTCATTTTGATCGATGGGAACTTCCAATGGCTTATACCCTATCAAACTGAACGTCAAAACCGTAGCACTTGAAGCCACTACTAATTCGAATTCACCAGCAGCATTTGAACTCGTTCCTTCTGAACTGCCCTTTACGACTACCGACACACCCTCTAAAGCTTGTTCTAGTCCATCCTTTATTACCCCCCGTAAAGTCCGCTGAGCAAAAGTATTTTTCGTAGGTTTTGAATATTTATCGCCATTACTATTTCGAAGCTCCCTTCGTTCTAACACTACTGTCTTCTCATTTATCGAGTAATTAATAGGCTGATTTTTGAAGATAAGGGCTAAAGACTCTTCTAATGTCGACCGGTTAAGTGACAGGCTTACTGGCTGTGTTCCTTCTAAGGTTGCATCAGTATAAAGAAAACCATATCCGCTTTGGGCCTGAACTTGTTTTATAACAGAGGTGAGTGGCGCTTTGGAAACAGATAAGGTTATCAACTGACTTCTCGCAGCCGCATGTATATGTAGCAGTCCCAAAGTAAGTGCTATGATTATCAGATGTATTCGCCTGATAGTCCTTCTATAAGTTGCATAAAAAACCATATATTTGTGGTTGTTTGGTTTATAATGAATAAGATTTTACCGTATTATTTAGTTTAAAACTCGAACGTACAGCCGGACTTGTTGATCGCATCTCCGGCCTTTTGTTTACATATAGGATTATTGCATAACTGTAATCCTCCTTTCCTCTATTTTGAAATGAACAGATTTTGTTTTTTCGAGCATTTCTAAAACCTTTGAGATATGCTCATATCGAGGGATAATTCCATTATATCGTTCAGCGACGGGTTTCCCGACATAGTCTACTTCAACATTATACCAGCGTTGAAGCTTTCGCATAACAGAATGTATATCTTCGCTCTGAAAAGAAAAATTTCCTTCTCTCCAAGAAAGCTCACTATTTACATCGACAGTCTCTTTACTCAATATTCCATCGTTAAAAAGGATTGTCTGTTCTCCTGGCGACAGTATGATTTCTGCTAAAGAAGGTTTAAGTGGTTTTACTCGAACAGAGCCACTCAAAAGAGTCGTTTTAACGGCAGCGTCTTCGCTGAAAGCGCTGACGCCAAATGAGGTTCCCAAAACACTCACTTCCTGCAATCGTGTAATAACAGAGAACGGCCTATTAGCATCTTTAGACACTTCGAAAAAACCTTCCCCTTCCAGATATACTTGCCTCTTATCTTTAGGAAAGGCTCGTCGACATGTTAATGAAGAGGCGGCATTCAGCAACACATGCGTATTATCTTCTAAAATAACTTTGAATTGTCTCCCTTTTGGAGTCTGAACCGTCATTTCTTCCTGAAGGGTTTTATTTTTAGGAAATGCTAATTTGAATAGTATCGTTCCGTCTAAATATCGGATAGATGTGCTATCCACGCTGAGCCCATGTTGATTACTGTCCAGTATGATCTTTGTCCCGTCAGAGAGCATTAGCATCGCTTGATTGGTAATTGTTGAGTCTGGTATCTGTTGAGCTTCTAAATAAGTGTCACTGGGGCGCGAACTTTTCCATAAAAATAGACCAATCATTGCTAACAATAGTAACGATGCTGCGACTTGCAGCCATTGTCTTTTTTTTCGTTGCTTAGAAAAAGGTAACCGTTCTAAAATCGCTTCCTTGGCTGATTGCATATCCGGCGCGTGAGGCAATTCATACTCCTCTTTCAACAACTGATTATACCAGTTTTCTACCAGTCTTTTCTCCCTAGAAGTACATTTCCCAGCTAAATATTTATCTATTAAGAGCTTTGCCTCTTTTCTGTCCATAGATTAAAGGGTATTTTTATTACCTGTTTAATTATGAGACGTTTGTACGGGGTGAAGGTGGACATCAAATTTTATAATCAGTCCAACTATTTAGAAAAAAGATATTCCGGATTCGCAGAGTAAGGTGAATATGAAAAACTCAAGAAGCCAGGTTCTGAGGAATCGACGAGCGCGAGTAATTGTTTTTTTGACTGTATGTACTGTGATATTTAATTCATTCGCAATCTCTGAATGAGATTGTCCCTCTGTGCAACTCATTTTAAAAATACGCCGCATTTGTTGAGGCAAATCAGCTAAACTTGCGTCAAAAAGTTTGCAGAGTTCATTAAAAGTAATGGTTTCCTCCGTGTCCGAAGAGCCACTTTCCACATACCGAATAAAGGAATCTAAGTACTTTTCGGCAACCACTTGACGCCGGATAGCATCTAATGTTCTATTTCGTACACAGGTATACAGATATGCTTTTAGAGAAACCTGAATACTTGAATCCTTGGCTTTTTCCCACAGGAGCGTGAATGTGTCTTGAACGACATCCATAGCCTTTTCTTCATTCTTAATAATCTTAAATGCATGTATAAACAAGACGCTCCAATACCGCTCATAAATCTCCGTAAAAGCTGCATGATCGTCAGTTTTAACGCGAGCAAACAACTGTGCATCAGTATACTCACTTAGTAAACTCATTATGAAAAATTTAGGTCCTCTTTGAGATCTTGTCTACACAAGGCAATCAAATATAGTAAAACTATTTAATTATCAACAGCGCTGAATTGCAGATTTACTGTTAAAACCTAAAACGGTATCTCCATCGACGATCGCGTTCTTTAAACCTACATTATCATCCTCTAAACTCAATAAGTAATGCTCATCGAGATTGTGCAAGAGTAAACTATTTTTCTATAAAAATTTAGCGAATGCAGTTTGGGATACTATGTGAAATTATTAGCGAAGTATCAATAGAAATTATCAGGATAAGATGATATAGCTATATTTAGAAAAAATGGATTATTCCAATACTGTACCTTGTTTGCTGGCTTGAAAATCCCATTAATAGACAAAAATGTCACGAAATTGAATCTAATTTTTCTGGTACAAAAACCTATCATCGGGGCGCAATGGTCGCTCAATATAAATTTTAAGAAGTAAAGCCGTCAATTTAGACGGCTTTATTTCTTAAAATTTATATAGCACTTAATAGCCCTTATTTTGCACTAGTTTATTATTGTTCCTTATTTCTGCTGTAGGTTTTGGGAACAACAATTCCCGCTCAGTCAAAACTGGGCCATAGGAGAATTTATGTCCCACATAATTATCAAATTTTTTGGTTCCTGTATTATAAGCTTTCCTTAAGCGTACCATATCAAACCAAGTGATATTTTCATAACA
>JBEBRI010000025.1:0-31523 GCA_040394915.1 Sphingobacterium sp. | reverse complement strand
GCAACTTCTATTTCCATTTTTACGCTAATTTGGCGTTAAAATTAGGAAATCTTACGGTCAATAAATCATTTCTATTGAATAATTACATGATTTTTAATTTAATTGTTTCAATTTGTTATTTATTCCAATGTATCTATTCGTTGAATAGTCGTTTCCCCAGAGATTCTGCGAAATGTTAATTCGGCTAATGCTATCGTTAATTTAAATTAAACAAAATCTACATACAGTAATATTAGTGTTAAATAACTAAAAACATTTAATCATATATCGCTAACAACGACAATATATTGCGTATAAATTATATTTTTGGTTAAAATTTAAAATAATACTTTAAAAATTAATTCAAGACTATGAAAGCAACAGAATTGTCTGGAGTAAAAGAAATCGCCCGAAGGGCCAATGTTTCCATCGCTACGGTAGATCGAGTATTGCATAATAGGGTAGGAGTTGCATTAAAGACGAAGGAAAAGATTGAGTCGATCATCAAGGAAATGGACTATAAACCGAATATCCTTGCCAAGCGACTCGCATCGAAACGAGTGCATCGATTTGCTGTGCTCATCCCGCGCGAATGTTTAGAAACTGACTTTTGGCGCGCACCGCTGATGGGCATACAGGCAGCACTTAATGAACTCGGTGACTTTGGTGTAGAAATAACCTATTACCTGTTTGATCGTCATGATAGCAAGCATTTCATAGAGATGTCAGAGTATGTGCTTGCCAAAACGGTAGATGCGGTGATCATCGCGCCGATTTTCATTTTCGAAGCCAATGAATTTATCAAGCGATGCGATGAGCGCAGAATCAAGTATCTATTCATTAACAATGACTTGCCTTGCTGTCAACCGTTGAGCTTTATAGGTCCCGATCAATGGCAAACCGGTCGCTTGGCAGCAAACCTATGCCAATATATTATTAGACAGGAAGATGTTATATTGGCTCTTTTCATTCAGAATGAATTCAGTAGTACCGATCATATAAAGAATAGGATCGACGGTTTTGAAAGTTTCTTCAAAGAACATGAAGCTAAACGGAAAATAATTAAACATGAAGTTCAAGCGCGTGACTATGCGACTTTTTCAGAAGATTTCTCTATTTTTTTAGATTTTAATCCTATCGATGTGATCTTTATTCCAAACACTTATGCTTATTGGGTAGCAAGACTCTTAGAAGAAAAAGGAGTGCAAGATTTGAAGATTATCGGCTATGATTACACCAGCAAAAACCTTGATTATGTTAAAAATGGGGGTATTGATTTTCTCATTTGTCAAAAGCCATTAGAACTAGGCTATAAAGCGTTGACAACACTGTTCGAGCATTTTATCGCTAAGCGTCCCATTTCACGTCTACAGTATACTCCAATCGATATTGTGACAAAGGAAAACTTTAAACTCTACAAACACTAGCTTATTTTTTTTTATAGAATGCATATTACTAGTTTAACTGGTTAGTATTCAATGTTATTATCTTGTTGCAAGCTTTTGGCATAGCCTGGGTATAGCCGCCCGGATTTTGACATAAGTTTGCAACAATTTTATTCGATCGCTACCTAAGAACATCGAAGGTTACAAAATTTCTTACATTTGTAGTCTTAGTATTATGCATGAAGACCTACTTTAGATTAATTTCATTCGCTAAGCCTATTGAGAAATATGCTATTCCATACCTGATTTGTACGGTTATCATGGTTGTATTTGGAACTCTCAATTTCGCTCTACTAGCACCCTTACTCCACACGTTATTTAACGCCCAAGATGCTGTTGTCGAAGTAGTCGATAAACCTACAGGAGCATTTGACCTAATGGGGTATTTCAACTATTTTGCTTATGATCTGAACAATAGGTTGGGGCCGTATGAGGCGTTAAAATATATCTGTATTATCATTGTTCTGTCGGTATTTATATCCAATTTATTTCGCTATTTATCGCAGCGGGTGATGGAAAACCTGCGAATTCACACCTTATTAAATTTGCGTAAGTCAGTTTTTAATAATGTAATGAATCTCCACTTGGGTTACTTTTCCAACCAAAGAAAGGGCGATATTATCTCCAAAATTGCGTCCGATGTGCAAGTGGTGCAGTTTTCAGTCACTGGTACCTTGCAGGTTGCATTTAAAGAACCTCTACAATTAATAGCATACGTTGTAATGCTATTCATCATCTCGGCGAAATTGACACTATTTTCCATGTTAGTGATCCCGGTATCCGCTTTTTTTATTTCGCGTATTGTTAAAACGTTAAAGTCACAGGCCCAGGAAGGTCAAAAGACTTATGCGAATATGATTACCTATTTAGAGGAAGCTCTTAGTGGGGTTAAAATTATTAAATCATTTAATGCTGTAGAGTACGTAAAAGCAAAATTCAACGGGGAAAACGACCGATATGCAACGATTATGCGAAGGATGGTCCGTCGACAACAAATGGGATCACCGGTTTCGGAACTGCTAGGGGTTGTCATGGTGGCTATCATTTTACTTTACGGTGGGCATTTAGTGTTAACAGGTAACGGCGATCTTTCAGCTTCTGAGTTTATCGCTTACATTGCTATATTCTCGCAAGTAATGCGTCCAGCAAAAGCATTAACGGATGCCTTCAGTAATATTCACAACGGGATTGCGGCGGGCGAACGCGTGTTGCAACTTATTGATGAAAAGAATTTGGTCGAGGATAAACCAAATGCTATTGTTGTGGAGTCTTTTAACGATAAAATACAATTTAATCAGGTTTCATTTTCTTACGAGGAGAAGGAAGTGCTACATGATGTCAATTTGACGATTAATAAAGGAGAAACAATTGCACTGGTTGGTCCTTCAGGGGGAGGAAAATCAACCCTGGTTGATTTAATACCTCGTTTTATGGATGTTAGCTCCGGAAGTATAACGATGGACGGAAGCGATTTACGCGATTTGAACCAGGAATCATTGCGACAGCTAATTGGCGTTGTCAATCAAGAGTCGATTCTATTCAATGATACTATTTTCAATAATATTGCTTTTTCTAATGCAAATGCAACTGAAGAGCAGGTCATTCGTGCAGCGAAGATTGCCAATGCGCATGAGTTTATATTAGGCACTGAAGCGGGGTATCAAACTAACATCGGTGACCGCGGTTCTAAGCTTTCTGGCGGGCAGAGACAACGTATTTGTATTGCGCGCGCGGTTCTTAAGAACCCGCCGATTATGCTCTTAGACGAAGCGACATCAGCATTAGACACCGAATCAGAGCGTTTAGTGCAAGATTCGCTCTATAAATTGATGGAAAATAGAACAACTGTTGTCATCGCCCACCGTTTGAGTACGATTCAAAACGCCGATAAAATATTTGTTTTAGAGGGTGGTAGAATCGCAGAAACCGGCTCCCATTTAGAGCTAATTGCGCAGAATGGGTTGTACAAGCGATTGATTGATATGCAGCAATTTGCTGATTCCTAAGTGGTTAAGTTAATAGCTTTTTAGGGCAGGTTTTGCTACATTTGTATGGTAAAGAGTGCGAAATGGAATCAACACAAAAGCTATCGTTTTTATTAAACGATAAAAATTTATCAGAAGAACTAAAAGGTATTGCGCAGAAAGTTCTACATGACCAGCGTATTACTTTTGACGAAGGAGTCTATCTTTACGAACATGCAGAATTAGGATACCTTGGGGTATTAGCGAATTATATTCGTGAGAAAAAGCATGGCGACGTCACTTATTTTAACCGAAATTTTCATATCGAACCAACGAATGTCTGTGTCTATGACTGTAAGTTTTGTTCTTATTCTAGATTGATAAAAAACAGAACGGACGGTTGGGAAATGGATGTCGATGGAATGATGGATATTGTGCGTAAATACGACAATGAACCCGTTACGGAAGTTCACATTACAGGAGGTGTTGTTCCAAAGCAAAATCTAGAATTTTATGCTGAATTCTTCAAACGCTGTAAAGCGCATCGTCCAGAATTGCATATAAAAGGTTTAACGCCTGTTGAATATTATTATATCTTCAAGAAAGCCAAGCTGAGTCATTATGAGGGGATGAAATATCTTCAATCCTGCGGATTGGACTCGATGCCTGGCGGCGGAGCAGAAATATTCCACCCAGAAATTCGAGAAAAAATTGCACATGATAAGTGTACTGCGGAGCAATGGTTAGATATTCACGAGCAAGCTCACAAGCTAGGAATGCATACGAATGCAACCATGCTATATGGACATATTGAAGCGTATTGGCATCGTGTCGATCATATGGAACGTCTTCGCTCTTTGCAAGATAAGACGGGCGGCTTCCAAACCTTTATCCCATTAAAATTCCGAAATAAAGATAACCAAATGGATCATGTGCCAGAGGTGTCTGTTATTGAAGACTTACGTAATTATGCGATTGCACGTATCTACATGGATAATTTCGCGCATATTAAAGCATATTGGGCAATGATTTCGCGAAATACAGCTCAATTATCGTTAGCGTTTGGTGTTGATGATATCGATGGGACTTTGGATGATACAACTAAAATCTATAGTATGGCTGGCGCTGAAGAACAGAATCCGGCGATGTCAACGAAACAATTAGTGGAATTGATCAAACAAGTTGGTCGCCATCCAATAGAAAGGGATACATTATACAATGTAGTAACCGACTATAAAGATGTTGTATTTGAGGAGGAAAATCCTAAAAAGCAGTATTATTCCTTGCCAGTAGTCAATTAAGAGAAAGGGTAGGATTGAAAAAGACTATATATTTCATACGACACGGACAAACAGATTTAAATTTAAGAGGTATTGTGCAGGGCAGAGGGGTGAACTCGCCCTTGAATGCCAACGGTATACAGCAAGCCCAAGCCTTTTTTGAAGCCTATAAAGATGTCGCGTTTGATAAGGTATACGTTTCTACGCTTCTCAGAACCCATCAAACTGTCGCTCCCTTTCTAGCACAGGGGCTAGCGATGGAAGAACTTGAAGGCTTAGATGAGATTTCTTGGGGCATTTACGAAGGGCAAGAGCAAACCCAAGAGATTCTCCAAGGTTTTGAACAAGTTGTAGAATCCTGGAGAAATAATGATTTAGATTTAGCCATACCCAATGGCGAATCGCCCAATACACTCGTTCGTCGGCAGAAAGAAGCCATTGCACATATCGTCTCGCAAGAAAATGAAGAAACAGTATTAGTATGTATGCACGGTCGTGCTCTCCGTATTATGCTTTGTCATTTAACGGATGTACCAGTATGCAAAATGGATGATTTTCCGCACACGAATACTGCACTTTACATTCTTGAATATGAGGATGATAAATTTACTATTGTAGACTACTACAACACAAAACATTTAGAAAATTTATTGAATGAAAAAGATTAGAGTATCTGCAGTCTCTTATACCAATACCTTACCATTCTTGCAAGGTATTAAGAACTCAGATGTGATAAACGATATTGAACTTTCTGTGGATTATCCGAGTGAATGCGCTCGTAAAGTCATGGAAGATGAAGCTGATATGGGGATTATTCCCGTTGCGGCATTAGCAAAAATGCCCGTATACCATATAATTGGGGATTATTGTATAGGAACGAAGAACTACGTTGATTCGGTTTTTATATTTTCATTTAAACCAATCGAACAAATAAAATCCTTGTTACTCGATAAGCAGTCGAAAACGTCAAATGGCTTAGCCCGTATCTTACTTAAACGATACTGGAAGCACAATGATGTTGAAATACGAACTGAGGGAGAAGCGGATGCCTATGTGCTAATTGGAGACCGTACTTTCGGAAAAAAAGAGAACGTCCCATACGTTTACGATTTAGGCCATTACTGGCATGAGCTAACAGGCTTGCCATTTGCGTTTGCGGTATGGGTATCGAATAAGCCACTGCCAGAAACGTTTAAACAGAAGTTCAATCAAGCGCTAGCTGAAGGTGTTTCTCATCCAGACGATGTGATACCGGGCTTACCTGTATTTCCGAACTTTGACTATCATGTTTACCTAAATGAAAATCTTGATTTTTATTTAGATGACGGTAAGAGAAAAGCACTGAAACAGTATCTGGAATGGTATGTGGAGGATGGATTGGGTAGTTAGTAGTTAGTAGTTAGTATTTAGTAGTTAGTAGGGAGTATTTAGTAGGGAGTATTTAGTAGTAAATAGTTAGTAGTTAGTAAATAGAATTTGGTAGGTAGAATTTAGTATTTCGTCGGGAGACCGATAATTCTACCCACATTAATTTAAATAGAATACCAGTTAAAGCTCACTGACAAACAATATTAAAATAGGAATATATCAAAAAGGGCTTCATTTAATGAAGCCCTTTTTGGGTTAAAACACGCTTTGAATCTTCTTAAGGTTCAACTCTGACCGCTTATTTCGTAAAATAATTCTTTATACTAACTACTAACTACTAACTACTAAATACTAACTACTAACTACTAGCTACTAACTACTAAATACTAACTACTAACTACTAAATACTATTCAAGAGTATCATTACCCAGCCGATAATCATTAACAGTCCGCCAATTGGGGTAATTGGGCCTAAGAATCGAAGATTGATCTTCCAAACATCCTTGAAGCTCAGTAAATAGATACTACCAGAAAACAGAACACAACCAGATAGTAATCCATAGACAGCCCAATTATCGGAACTGTTTTGGAAATTCATGTTATATCCGACGATTAATAGGGTTATTGCAGCATACATTTGATAGCGAACCCCAACTTCAAATGAACTCAATCGTTCTTCTGAGAGGAACTTCTTAAAGGCATGCGCGCCAAAGGCGCCTAATACAATAGCGAGTATACCTAGTATTGCGCCGGAGACTAAAGCCAGTTGATTCATGATTTATTAGCCTTTTTAATCTGTTCTACGATCTCCGATTCCGTCGCAAGACCTGTATAGTCCCAAAACAATTTCCCATTCTTATAGAGCTTTATTTGAGGAATTGCCGAAATCTTCAAGCTCTTTGCTAATTGCTTGCTTTCATCGGCATCGATTCGAACAAGTTTAACTTGATCGCCATGTTTTTTTTCAATGCCCAATAAAATTGGTTTTAATTGCTGACAAGGACCACACCATACAGCTGAAAAGTTAACTAACACCACTTTGGAGGACTTAATTGCTTTTTCATAATCTGCAGTAGACATGCCTGCCTTCGGTGATGCTTTTTCAGTTTTAACCTCAGTTTTTTCAGCTTTGCGCCAGTCCATCATACCACCCGAATAATCAAAAACGGTATAACCTTCTTTGGTTAAGAAATCGGAAGCTTGTTTACTGCGGCCACCACCCAAACAATAGATATAAACGGGCTGATCCTTTTTCAGATTCGCCAATTGTGCTTTAAACGTCGCTTGGTCTTTCCAGTCTACATTCACTGAATTAGGAATATGACCTTCAGCATACTCTTGAGGCGTGCGAACATCCCATACTTGCGTCTGAGGCTTCGCGATTACCTCTTCCATCTGTTCAGCAGTGATTTTCGTCTGCGCAAATCCAAATTGAAACGATGCTAATAAGCCTACAATGAATAACGTTTTTCTCATGATTTATTTTCTTTTTGGATATTTCTATCCTTTTCTCAAATACTTGGTGAGGATAACAATCGTCTGTCCCTCAACCTTACCTTCAATCTGATCCGTATTGTCGGCGACTAAACGAATGTTCTTGACTACTGTTCCTAATTTCGCAGAAATAGTCGAACCCTTAACATCTAAAGTCTTGATCAATACGACCGTATCGCCGTCAAATAAACGTGTGCCATTGGAATCTTGATGAAATTCAACACTAGCCTCTGCCTCGTGGTCGCCTGATTTCTTTGCCCAATTAATCGCCTCGTCATCCAGATAAAGTATATCAAGATTATTAGCTGCCCAGGCTTCGTTACGTAATCGACTAAGCATTCGCCAAGCCACGACTTGAACAGGTAAATAAGGCGACCACATCGTATCACCTAAGACTTTCCAATGTTCTGGATCGATTTGTTCTGTTTTTTCTATTTGGCTTTTGCAAACAGAACAGATTAAAATACTGTTATCTTGATTAGGGATTTCAACAGGGGGAACTTCGTAAACAGAAAGCTCATGAGTAGAGTTACACAATTCACACTTGTTTTCACTTCTACTTTTTAATTCATCTAATAACATAAATTTGGGTAATAAATTAATGTTTCAAAGATAAGCATTTTAAATGAGGCGGATGTATATTACATTCGTAAAGGGAATTGCTTTATGGCAAAGATTTTGTATAGGAAGAAAAACAAACTGTAAAATAAATTTAGACTTATGAAATGGCAAGGCGGCCGCAATAGCGGAAATGTAGAAGATCGCAGGGGAATGTCCGGAGGACAGAAACTAACCTTAGGCGGTGTCGGTGGGGTAATCGTATTGATTATCGGATTCTTAATGGGAGGCGATCCTTCAGAATTATTAAATCAAGTTCAGCAGCAGGGCGGTGTTGCAACAGAGCAAGGCGAGTTTCAATCGACTCCGGAGGAGGATAAGCTGGTAGAATTTGCCGGTGTTGTACTGACCAGTACGGAGGATGTATGGGGAGCCATATTTAGAGAGAACGGAAAATCCTATCCAGTAACCAAATTAGCAATTTATCGCGATGCGCTAGAAACAGGAGGTTGTGGTGTTGGCCGCTCGGAGTTTGGGCCTTTCTACTGTCCTGGTGATCAGAAGATATACCTGGATTTGAGTTTCAATAAAGAGCTGAATACGCGTTTCGGCGCTAAAGGTGAGTTTGCATTAGCCTATGTTATTGCACATGAGGTAGGACACCATATTCAAAATATCTTCGGTGTTTTAAATCAGACAAATGCGATGCGTGCGAAAATGTCGGAAACAGAATACAACAAGATTTCGGTGATGACCGAGCTACAGGCGGATTTTTACGCTGGCGTTTGGGCGCATCATGCAACGAAACAGTCGGATGTCAAGTTGACGTATGATGATATCGTTGAAGGTATGAATGCTGCTGCTGCGGTTGGCGATGACCATATTCAAGAACAAGCAACTGGACAGTCGCATCCCGAATCATTTACGCACGGTACATCGGAGCAACGTGCATACTGGTTTAAAAAAGGTTACGAAACAGGCGACGTGAACCAAGGAAATACATTTAAAGATCCGAGTTTGCAATAAGCTATTGCACCAAGAGGTTACATCCGCGAATATCCGAATTGTCAAATCGACCGAGGATTTCAAAGGATCCATCGCTATGGAACTTTCCTAAATCCTGCGTCGCAATAAATGAACAAGAGTGATAATTGGCTAAATCAATGACATTTATTGCTCCTGTTTTTTTATTATCCAAAAGCGTCAGCGGATCATTAGTATCGCGAATAAGAATCTTCATCCAATTTGGTGTATGAAACAATCCTTCTCCATACGAATAGCCTTGAGATAGTAATTCGGTCATTCCATATTCGGAATGAATACGAGGCACCCCAAATCCTGCTTTTAATACTTCATGCAGTTCTTCCCGAATCATTTCCTTGCGTTTTCCCTTCATTCCACCCGTTTCCATAACGATAAGCTCGGGAAAATCAACCGAAAACTGCTCCACAAAATCTAAAAGTGCATAAGTCACGCCGAACAAAACGGTCTTTGTTCCTTTTTCCTTTAACCTATTCAAGCGCTCAAATAAATCTTGATGGTTATATAAGAAGTAACCACTTTCCTCGATGACAGATTGTTTAATTAAATCATCAACCATGTAAATCAAGGATGAGCCGGTACGCTCCAAATAGGATGGAAGCAAGGCTACAATGGCGATGTCCTTAACTGGTCCATAAAACTGCTCAAAAGCCAAACGGAAGCTACGCTCATATAAACTGCTATCGGCAACCAAGTGCTTACTAGTAATCATACCAGTCGTACCAGAACTGCTAAAAACCACTTCTGCTGTCAAACCCCTGCTAATAATATCTTGAGTTTTGAAAAATTGGATTGGCATAAACGGAATCTTAGCATAATGATCAATCGAGGAAATTTCAATTCCTAAAATCTGAAGGTATTGCTGATAAATAGCCGTAGTTTCTGCCTGATGTTGAAAGACCGCTATTGCACAGGCATTAAACTCGTCCTCCGATTGAATTTGAAAGATTTGATCAAATAATTCCATTGATGCAAATATAGAAGTTTAGAAAGTATTTAAGACCTAGAAAATAGTAGTTATGCCGAGGTCTGACTTTCGCTCGTCTGTGTAGCAAAAGAGCAAAGAAGCATCTCTTTTTAAACTGGCGACATGTTATTTTTATTTGAGCATTTTTATTTCGTTTAAGTTGTGATGATTGCTTTGAAAATTCAAAGATTGATTTAAGAGCATGCTACTCTATATTATTAGCTGGGGTATATTATCTGTCTTTGCATTCAAAAGCAAAGGAGGTGAATTTTGTGAGATAAATATTAGCAAAGAAGATGGAGAGAAAAGAATTAAGATAGCTCTTTCGGATATGATGGAGCTAATTTATAGTAGACCTAAATAGATTAAAAATTATTAAATTTTTCGAATTGCTGTCTTTGGAATAGGGGGTGGAAGATACCTTATGGGAAGGTCAATTGTCGTTGAACCAATGCAAGAACTATGTCTGTCGAGGGGTGATTCAGCATAGTAGGGACTCGTATCAAATTTGAGTATATTCAACTCTTAATCATAGCCCATTTGGAGCGGTTCAGATAGGCTTTTGAAAGGGATATGAAAGGGATGTGAAAGGGATATGAAGCGAAGAAGTCTTTTGATAAGTTCGAATTGGTATAGCAAGAATAAATGAAAAGTTGGAACTGGGAGTAAACTTAGTCGTTTACTTAACGAATTGGTCCTACTGCCAACCTTTGTGATGATTGCGATACGTCTCGAAAATTAAAGCGAAAAACTGAAGGGGGGCCAAGCCGTTTAGTCGTAGATTTCCCGCATCGAATCTTTTCAGTTTTAAGAGGAAGCGTACATTGGAAATTAGCTAAGTGTATATTGTTGACTGTCAGCTTAAAAAGCAGTAAGAACAATATAAACAGACTTGTTTTTCTTTCGAATAAAAGCTAATGCTTGCGTAATATAATTCTCTACCGTCCGTTTAGAGATGTCCAATTCTTTGGCAATTTCATCGTTTGATTTTTCCTCAAACCGACTCATGACAAAGACTTTTCTACACTGTTTTGGAAGTTGTTTGGTCAGCGTTTCGATTTCGGAGAATAACTCTTTCGCTTCCAAATATTTTTGAGGCGTGACTTTATTGATTTCATCTAGAAAGACACTTAAATGCAAAAGATATTTATCCCGGACTTTTTCGGATCGGTAGTAATTAAAAATTTGGTATTTCAACGATTTAAATAGGAAGCCGTAAATGTTCGATTGGATTTGGAATCTTTTTTCCCAGAATTCGATATAGGCATTTTGGACCAAATCTTCCGCGATTTCCTTATCACCAACTTTTTTAAGCGCATATTTTAATAAGCTATGTGCGTATCGGTTGTATGCCAACTTAAAGGCTTCAATACTGTCGTGCTGGATCAGCTGTAATATACTCAGATCGATATTTAACTCGATTTCTGCCATCGCTAAGAAAAAAAAATAAAATACTGTGTGTTGATTAAAGGCTAAGTTACTATTTAATCAAAGCCTAAGAATGATGCGTTGGAATTTTAGCAAAATTATTGAAAAAATTATTAATAGGAAATATAGTTCTCAAGAGTTACATGTTATTGATGAGTGGTTGCGTTCTATTAACCATAAGTCTAATTCGAAATGGCAAGCGCATGAGCTGGAATATCTCCAATCAAAGGCGCTTCGAAAGGTGTATGCTCAACGCAAATGGCGACGGTTCTATCTCACTGCAGCATCCTCTGCAGCCATCATCTTATTCGTCGGCAGTTGGTATTTTATCAAGGATGCACTTATTCATCATAATGATTTGAATGTTGAGTCTGTCGTCGCTAGGCCAATTACGCCAGGAGGTTTTGATGGGGTACTAACGATTGATCATAAAGAAGATTTCAGTTTATCTGATTTAAAAACGGATTCACTGTATGTGTTTGAGGATTTACAGGTAGAAAGAATAGATTCTGGACTGATTAAGATCATCCCTTTACCGACCTCCAAAATGCGTTGGCAAGAACTAAAGGCTCCGAAAGGTGCAAACCTAGCCGTGATACTTGAAGATGGATCGAAGATCACCTTAAATGCCAATTCCACGATATCCTTTCCTTCAAGATTTGATCCAGATGGTAGAAAGGTAATTGTCGAAGGTGAGGCCTATTTCGAGGTAAGTAAGGAGAATATTCGGCGACCGTTTGAGGTACACGCAGGCCAAAACGTAATCAGAGTCTTAGGTACAAAATTCAATGTTAATACCAAATCGGATAGGGCGATGCGTGCTTCGCTCTACGAGGGTAAAATTCAAGTTACGAATGGGAAATTCAAAGTTGTCTTAGATCCTGGGAAGGAGATCTTCGTGGCCGAGAACGGTACATATCAGGTGCAATCGTTTAATAATAATAAATCCACAGCTTGGAAAGCCGGTATTTTCGATCTCCAGGGGAAAAACATTCGAGAAATCATGGACGAGGTAGCGGACTGGTACAACGTCGATGTGGACTATGTAAATGCAGATACGAGTGTAAAATATATGGGGGAGATATCTAAGTTTTCAGCGATAAAAACCCTCTTAGAAACGATCAGCCTAGTAAAAGGAAATCAGTTTGAAATTAAAGGAAGGAGGATCATCGTGAAATAACGTAGCGCAGGCGGATGTATGTCAACCAATTTAAATTAACCAAATTCAAATCATTATGAAACAGATGCTCGGGATTTTTCTTGCTTTAATAATCCAGTTAGGTTACGCAAGTTCAACCCAACGAGTTACTATTACTCAAAAACGAAAAACCTTAAGCGAATGCTTGGAGAAAATCAAACTCCAAACTGGCTATAATATTATCTATATTAACAATACACTTGATTTAGATGAAGTGATTGATGTCGACCTCAAAGACAAACCTATAAAAGAAGCTTTGTCCCTAGTTTTAAGCGGAAAGGGCGTTGATTTTACCATAAAAAATAATACGGTCGCTATCTATAAAGATGAGTCAACCCATTTGAAGTCGGCTCAGGTAGCGCTTCGAGTGCTTGTAAAATCTATTGATGGGAAGCCAATTTCACATGCGTCTATTTTCGCTGACGGAAAAGAAAATGCCTTGGGACAAACCAATGATGAAGGACTTTTTATTGCCAATGTTTCGGAGAATTCAAAATTTATTCTTGTCAAACACGTGAATTTTGAGAGCCAACAGGTTAGAATTGTTAACCGACGTTCCGTGGAGGTCATATTACAAGAAAAAATCACTCGAATCGAAGAATCAGTGATTACGGGGATATATACACGGGATAAAGAGAGCTTCTCTGGCTCGTCGCAGACGTATACGGCGAAGGAATTAAAAATGATTAGTAATGTCAATGTATTGGTGGCCTTAAAATCTTTAGATCCAGCCTTTGCGATCGAAGAAAATAATTTAGCCGGATCAGATCCCAATGTATTGCCTGACGTCAATGTTCGTGGTAAAACGAGTGTGATCGGATTAAAACAACAATTTAGTACCGATCCTAACCAACCTTTGTTTATCCTCGATGGTTTTGAATCTAATATTCGCGTGATATTTGATTTACCGATTGATCGAGTGGCCTCGATAACGATATTAAAAGATGCTGCGGCAACTGCGATCTATGGTTCAAAAGCTGCCAATGGCGTCATTGTCATCGAAACAGTAAAACCTAAACCCGGGCAATTGACCTTGACTTATACCAATAATACCAATTTTAGCTTCGCCGATTTATCCGATTATAACTTAATGAACGCGGAAGAAAAATTAACGTTTGAGCGCTTATCAGGTTTGTACGGTGCATTGGATGAAAATCAAGTGATCATCGATGAATATCAAGCGTCATTATACAATCAAAGGCTAGCTGATGTCAAACGTGGAGTAAATTCCTATTGGATGAATGAGCCGTTAAGAAAGGTGATTTCCAGCAGGCACAATTTAAACGTTGAGGGTGGCGATCAGCAGTTGAGGTATGGGTTAGGCTTTAATTACGGGGACAATTTGGGGGTTATGAAAGGTTCGGATCGAAATATTATTGGTGGTAATGTACGTTTAATTTATCGATTGAAAAGTTTTTCATTCTCTAATAATTTTACAATTGACTATAGCAAGAATGCCAACAATGTAGTCGATTTTTCGGCTTTCTCGAAGATGAACCAATACTACCGTAAATATGATGATAATGGGAAAATTTTACGGACAGTAGAAAGTTTTACGAATGCATTTGGACCGAATACCGAGCTATATAACCCGATGTATGATTTCTATCTCAAAAGTTTCAACAAGGGAAATAATACGGAATTTCGAAATAACTTTGAGGCCGAGTGGCGACTCATAGACGCTTTAAGAATTCGCGGAAGATTTTCTTTTGCCAAAGGTAATTCTAGAGGACAGGTTTTTAATTCGCCGTATGCTAACGCCTTTGTCAACGCAACTACAGAAAACAAAGGAAGATATACCGAATCAAACGGACAGACTAAAAATTTCGATTTCGACTTTACCACCTCCTATGGTAAAGCGTTAGGCAAAAAGAGCTATCATACGTTGAATGCGTTGTTGGGTTTTCGAGCTAATTTAGCTCAAAACGAATTAGGATCGTACATGGTGGCTGGCTATAAAGATGAGGAATATTGGGCGCCTAAATTCTCTATGGGTTATTTAAATGGGTCACGGCCTAGTTACACCTTCACCGATCGTAGATCATTAAGCTACTACTCCAACCTAGGTTATTCCTTCAGAAACCGGTATTTATTTGATTTCAACTATCGAGTGGACGGATCATCATTGTTTGGCTTGACCAATAAATTCACCAAAACCTGGGCAGTAGGTGCTGCATGGAATTTACATCAAGAAGCGTTTATGGCAAACCTGACCAAATATGTTTCCTTATTTAAGATCCGTTCGTCCATTGGAAATCCCGGTAATCAAAATTTTGATGCCTACATGACCATGAACAATTACATCTACAACCTCAATTTCCCGAATCCCTTTGGCTTAAGTGCGATTATCAGTGAATGGGGGAATCCGCAGTTGAAATGGCAAAAAACGTTGGATCGAAATTTTGGTTTGGATTTGGAAATTCTGAATCGTAGGATCTATATGAACATTGATTATTTTCTGAAAACAACCGATCCTTTATTGATTTATGTTCAGGTTCCGACATCCACGGGGACCAATCAAATCGCGCAAAATGTGGGCGCTCAAAAGACAAAGGGTTTGACCGCAACTCTTACCTATCGCCCAATCGTGAACGAAAATCTGCTATGGAGCGTTAATTTTAATGCGAGGAATTTAAAATCAACCTATTATGATATTGGTAATTCCTTGAATAACCTTAATTTGGAAAATACCAGTCGGAATTTACTACGGTATTACGATGGTGCCAGCACGACCGATTTATGGGCAGTAAAATCTTTGGGTATCGATCCGGCAACTGGACGAGAAGTGTTTCTGAAGAAGGATGGAACCCAAACATTTGTACATGATTTCAAGGATGAGCAAGTTTTAGGAAATACGACACCTACTTGGGAAGGAGTGGTCGGCAGTATGTTGGCTCATCGGGGCTTCAGTATCTCTGCGAACTTCAGATATCGTTATGGTGGCCAGATCTTCTTAAACACCCTATTTAACAAGGTTGAAAATATTACGATTGAGGGCCTCCGAAGCAATCAAGATCGACGTGCATTATATGAACGATGGCAGAAAGTAGGGGACGAAACCCAGTTTAAGGGGATATCATTAACGAATCCAACCCCTATATCATCCCGATTCATTGCGGATGAAAATACCTTCAGTTGCGAGTCTGTGTCATTTGGATACGAAACAAGTGGTGGCTGGACTAAAACATTTGGATTTCAAGCATTACAATCAAGACTTTACTTGAATGAAATTTTCAGACTGTCGACCGTGACAAATGAACGAGGTATTAATTATCCTTTCGCGCGAACAGTTTCTTTCTCCATATCAGGTAGATTTTAATGGCATTTAATTATGAAAAGTTTAATAAAAAAACTCATTTATTTTATTCCGATTCTATTATTGTTCCAAAGCTGCAATAGTTTTTTGGATGTTAAACCACAGGACAATATTTCGGAAGATCAAGTATTCTCTTCCGTGGATGGTTTTAATGTAGCCATCAATGGCGTATATGCGGATTTAAACCTAAATGCACTGTATGGCGCTAATTTGAGCGGTGCCATGTTAGATGTTATGGCTCAATATTTCGATTTAAGTAATCGGGAGCATGTTTTCGCGCAATATCCGAATTATGACTTTGCCAACGATGAATATAAGGCAAAAGGCGAAGCAATCTGGTCAAAAGCTTATGAGCTAATTGCTAATACCAATGCGGTATTATTTCATACGGAGCGTAAAAAGGACATGTTAGGGGATCTCTATTATGGCTTGTATAAAGGGGAGGGGCTTGCGCTTCGTGCATTTTTACATTTCGATCTCTTACGATTGTTCGGATCCAATTATCCAGAAGATCAAGACGTAGAAGTGATTCCCTATATGACGCAGCATGAGCGGAAAATTCAACCTTTAATGAGCAATAAAAATCTAATCAATTTGATAGTCAATGACTTGCTTGAGGCTAAAGAACTGTTGAAAAGTGTAGATCCGATCTTGACGAAGGGAGTGTTGAATTTGGAAGATCCCAATACAAATAAACTCAACTACAGGCAGTACAGGATGAACTATTTCGCTGTGTGCGGTCTGTTGGCGAGGGTATATTTATGGGCAGGCGATCAGGCTAAAGCAAGAGAGATGGCATTGGAGGTGATTCAAAAAGGCCAAGTGGCGGGATCGGAGATTTTCCCTTGGGTAACTACGGAGGCGGTTAACAATCGTGTAGAGTATCCTGATCGTATTTTCTCGACCGAGGTACTCTTTGCTTTGTACAATACCAACCGTATTGCCGTTCATAATTTTCAGTATAGCTACACCCTGACACCTGTACAGATATTAACCTTTATAGGAAACGTTGCTGAAGGTCGCGTACCTGTTCTCTACCCCAATGAAAATGACTTCAGAAGAAAACTGCATTGGGCACAGCGCGTGAATAATTCCAGTACAGAGATTCTATACTTTACGAAATACCTTGACGTAACGGATGCTCAGGGGATCTCTAATGCATATCGTTATATGTTTCCTTTAATTCGCATTTCTGAAATGTATTTGATAGCAGCGGAAACTGCAGCAACGCTCGATGAGTCAGCAACCTATCTTAACAAACTTAATGTCCATCGAGGTTTGCCGGAAATCACCTTGAATAGTGTAGATGAGTTGAACCTTCATATTGAAAATGAATATTTGAGAGAGTTTATCGGAGAGGGGCAGGCGTTCTTTTATTTCAAGCGGAAGCAGCTGACTAGCATTCCTAGTCCCATTCGTCCGGGTATTGATCGCATTCCGATGCAAAAGTCGTTCTACCAATTTCCGCTACCTGAAAGTGAAAAAAGCCAAAGAAATTAATTATGAAAGTATTTAAAATATTTCCAAGTCTATTATTTTTCCTGATGCTGTTCAGCGCATGTGAAAAGGATCTCATGAAGTATGAGGGTTCTGAGGGAATTTATTTTAGTGTGCAGTGGGGGCCAGCACACTTAGACAGCACCGAGTGGGCCTTTCAAAGTTTTTCGGTGGTAAATTTTGTCAATATTCCGGGAGATGAAACCGAAATTAAATTAAGAGTGATGGCAACAGGCAAACCGAAAGATTATGATCGTTCCTTCGGTTTGCGGGTCAATAAAGATAGCAGTACGGCTATTTTAGGTGAGAATTATGAGGCACCCGCCGAAAACTACATCATAAAGGCCGGCGCTGTCTATACCGATATTCCTATTAAATTATTTCGCTCGGACAATATCTTGGATGAGATTAAAACATTAGGGGTAAATCTTATTCCGAGTAAAGATTTCGATATCGCCATCCCTACTTGGTACCATTTGGCACCCTATGGTAATTCGACGCGCAATGATGTTTTCGATGCTAGTTTCCATATGATTGAAATGAACGGATCGATTACGAAGCCTCCTGTGTGGTGGGGATCCAATATATCTGGGAAGGAGGCTGGCCTATGGGGGGAATTTACGGTGAAGAAATTCTTACTTATGTGTGAATTGATTAATCTAATATATGATGATTTTCAAAGCGCGGCCGTTATGCCGAACGCGCGGAGAGATGTGGTCAATCAAGTGATGCAAGCTTATCTTCAAGAGCAATATGATAAAAAAACACCGATTCTAGAGAATGATGGTCGACTTATGTGGGTGAACGGCGTTTCTTGGACTTCAACGATTGGTGTACCTTATAATCCTTAGAAAAATGAAAAAAATAATATATCTCTTCAGCGTATGTATATGCAGTCTACTTTCCTGTAGTAGAGATTTGGGGAACTATGATTACCACGATATTAACGAAATCACCGTAAAAGATTTAGGAGGGAATCACACTTTATTATATAAAACGGATACATTATTTATCAATCCTGAGCTAGAGTTTTCACTTGACGGAGATAATCCTGATCGATTCGAATACGAATGGAAATTAGTTTCCAATTCTAATTTTACTGTAAGTGCCAAGAGAGGGACAATAATCGGAACCGAGCGAAACTTGGCATATCCTGTTATGGCAAGCCCTGGATCTTACACTTTATACTTAAAAGTCAAGGATAAGCAAACCAGTGTCGTATGGTCCGGATATACCCTACTTAATATCAAGATACCTTCAGCTACCGGTTTCTTACTAATTGGTGAAGACGATGAAGGTTTTGTGGAAGTGGAATTGGTGGCCATGTCTGCTGATGATACGACGATAATTAAGGGCTTGTCACATGATAATGGCGTGCCTCGATTCAAAGGTGCGGTTGATATTCTTCACACCGGCGGATACCCTCCGCGACCAAACATTGTTAAACAATGGATGATTGGCAAGGAGAACGCGTATTTTGTTAACCCTGTAAGCTTTGAAAGTAGTCCTAACAATATCTTTAGGCCTCAAATATTTACGAATTATGAGTTGCCGCAAAATATTTTCCCAGTGGACATCGCTCCGCGTATTAATAGTAGTAGTGGCACTCTCGTGAATGGCCTTCGCCGCATCGTAGTCACAAATACGGGACATGCTTTTACTTCTGATCTAACAAGTGGTGGGAACGACTTTTATGGGAACCCAGTGAATAGACTGGCAGGGGTGAATACGTCTACGTTTAAAGTTTTTCCGAAAGTAATGCATGGTCCAGGATCTTTAAGTACTTATACATTATTTGATTTAGACAATAAACGTTTTGTTTATGCAAGTTCATCTGCTGCCAACGTTAATTTATTGAGCGATCGACCAACCGATCCTTTTCCCTGGAATCAGACAGACAGAACTATTGTTTATGCAGAGAATACGAGGAATACAGATGGCGGCTCATTTTATGGAAACACGTTTGCGCTAATGAAAAATGAAACATCCGGACAATACTTCATCTACAAGTTTGCTTCGACAAATACCCCTGTAAAGAGAAATGGATATACGGTCGATATGAATAATTCCTCGAATCTTGCTAAATCAAAACTATATGCTTTTGCGAGTTTGAGAACCGCGTTATTTTTCGTAGACGGCTCCAAATTGTATGCTTATGATTATAATATAGGCAACGAGAAGATCATCTTAATTAAGGATTTTGGCGATGAGATCACGATGCTTAAATGTGATATTCAAACTGGTGTCTACACCGATTTATATGTTGCGACCTACAACACAAGTACTAAAGGAACGATGCACAAAATGGTATTGACAAACAATACCAATACAATTGAACTGCTAGAGGATGAAAATGCAAAGTGGACCGGTTTGTCTAAAATTATCAATATGAGTTGGAAAAACTCATCTAACTAATGAAATATGAGAAGAGTAATTGTAGTAATGTCCTTATTGATATGCCTTTCATCTACTATTTTGGCACAAAACAAATCCAATGATTTTCAGGAGTTTCACACACTTGATTCGGCTATAGCTGTCAGTAAATCACAGCATAAAAAAATCATTATTGACTTCTTTGCAGATTGGTGTCTCCCTTGTAAAAGAATGGATGCGGAAGTACTTAGCCATGAGAAACTCAAATCAGCGTTTGCAAAGGATTTTATACTGTTGAAGTTAAATGCGGAAAAGGAAGGGAAGGAGTTAGCGAGGCGATTTTCCATAGGAGCATTTCCGAGTTATGTGGTCACCGATGCGAATTTGACCGAGGCGGGAAGAGTTGTAGGGGCTATGTCGCTGAACGAATTTATAGATGCAATATTTAGAACCGTTGATAGCGAGCGAACTGTAATGAACACAGAAAAAAGATTTAATCAGGGCGAACGAACACCTCAATTGGTAAACGATTACGTTTATCAACTGATGAAAGAAGGAAAGGAAGCCGAAGGCTTTAAAATCATTGACGAATATTTTTCGGCGCTTTCGGAAACTGAGAAGGCTAGCTTTAGCAATTGGTTTGTCTTTAATCGATATACTATTGATAGAAATCATACACGTGTAGCCTACTTATTGGAGAACCAGGAAACATTTAGAAAAACGATCGGTGATTCCCTCGTTAACTTCTTCTTTCAAAAGATGATACGTAAAGATTTAGTGGCTTATGCAACGGAGAGTGCTTATTTTCATCTATTTACAAATAAAGACTCCTTATACAATTCCATCGAATCGTTTATCAAGGGGGCGAAAATTGAAGATGATGAGGAGGTCAAACCTTTGTTTAACATCGTTTTACTCCGCCGATCCAATTTATCTGAATTGGCATTTTTATCGGCGTTGGAAAAAGAATTGCCCAATCTTAAGCCTATGCAGCAGTATTTTCAAATTTCAAAATTTAAACCAAATTTAGGTTCAGATTCTTTGGCGATTAATCGCAAGCAAATTGAACTTTTGGAAAAGTTTCTACCAAACCAGAATGAGTTTTATCAGCGGAGGTTAACAAACACGCTAAACATTCTCAAGAATGCAGGTCGCAAAGATGGCGTGAAATTCGACAATTTGCAGCTGTCGGAAGCCTTCCAAAAAGCGAAAAAAGAAAACAAAAAAATATTTGTTGATTTCTATGCAATTTGGTGTGGACCCTGCAAACGAATGGATATGGAGGTATTTCCTTTAGGAATGGTGGGCGATGTATTTAAAAATAACCTTGTCGCCATAAAAGTGGATGGAGAATCAGCTATTGGGAAAGAATTAGTAAAGAAATACAAGGTTGATGCTTACCCAACGTATTTGTTGCTTGATACTGCCGGCAAGGAGATGAAACGTTTGGTTGGCTATGTAGATGCTGAACGAATGGTCAGGGAGCTATCCCTATAATTCACCCTATAGATTAGAAAGTACGAAGCAATCCTTTAATCATTGATTAGATGGCTTCGTACTGACTATATGGTATATTACAGCATCCCGCCATCCACAGGGATTACTTGTCCTGTTACGTATGCAGAAAGATCAGATGCTAAGAAAACACAAGTATTTGCTACATCTTCAGGTTCGCCGGCGCGTTTTAAAGGGATATTCGCTTCCCATCCTGCTACAACTTTCGGATCGAGTACGTCAGTCATTTCTGTACGAATAAATCCTGGAGCGATAACATTTGTACGGATATTTCTTGAACCTAATTCTTTCGCTAGAGATTTCGAGAATCCGATAATACCTGCTTTTGAAGCCGCATAGTTCGCCTGACCGGCGTTTCCTTGTACACCGACTACCGAACTCATATTGATAATACTTCCTTTACGGTTTTTCATCATCACTTTAGACGCAGCTTTAGAGACATTAAATACAGACTTCAAGTTGATGTTTATTACGTCGTCCCAATTCTCCTCAGTCATACGCATCAACAGGCCGTCTTTCGTAATGCCGGCATTATTAACGACGATATCTAAGGTTCCGAAATCTGCGACGATATCATTTACTAATTTTTCAGCTTCGTCAAATTTAGAGGCATCCGAACGGTAGCCTTTTACTTGTGTGCCAAAGGCTTGCAGCTCTTGTTCCAGCGCTTGCCCTTTCTCTACAGAAGATAAGTAAGTAAACGCAACGTTGGCACCATGTTGTGCAAAAACCTCGGCAATTTTTCTTCCTATTCCTTTCGATGCACCCGTCACTAAGGCTGTTTTTCCGGCTAACAATTTCATATGTATTTCTAATTAAATGCTTGTTAAATGAACCACAAAAGTGGAAAATAAACTGCATAATACAAAAAATGTTGTTGAATAGGAAGCTGGAGATTTATTTTTTTAAGCCATAAACCTGTACTTCTTTAAACAGATTCGGGAAATTTTGATAAAATCACAAATATCTGATATGTTTCTGACAAAATTATTCGCTTATATATAAACCGAATATTAATTTTGTAACTCATTTAAAAATCAAATGGGTAAGAAAACTAAGAAAACGGAAGTAGATGTCGTTTTGATTGGTGCTGGTATCATGAGTGCTACTCTAGGAACCTTAATAAACGAGTTGAGTCCGGATATTAACATTGAGATTTTGGAACGTCTTGATGTTGTGGCGGCAGAGAGCTCCGACGCATGGAATAACGCTGGAACGGGCCACTCGGCGCTTTGTGAGTTAAACTATACGCCAGAGCAAGCTGATGGATCTGTTAAGATTGATAAAGCCATTAATATTGCGGAGCAATACGAGGTTTCCAAGCAGTTTTGGTCTTACCTAGTTGAAAAAGGAATCATTAAAAATCCAAGTCATTTCATTCGTCAAGTGCCGCATATGTCGGCCGTGTTTGGTGAAAAGGATGTTCGATTCTTGAAAACAAGATTTGAAACCCTCACGCAACAAAATCTGTTTAAAGGGATGGAGTACACCGAGGATAAACAAAAATTACAAGAGTGGGTTCCTTTGATGATGGAAGGTCGAAATACAAGTGAAGCAGTGGCGGCAACAAAGATGGATATCGGTACAGATGTAAACTTTGGTGCTTTAACAAGAGACCTGGTTTCTTATTTAGATGGAAAAGATAACATTAAACTTTCTTTAAATCAGGAAGTAAAAGATATCGATCGCGAAGATGATGGACGTTGGGAAATCGAAGTGAAGGATTTAGCGACAGGTGAGAAACGTGAAATTTTAGCGAAGTTTGTATTTATAGGTGCGGGTGGTCATTCGCTGTTACTTCTTGAGCGTTCTGGTATTCCGGAGGCTAAAGGTTATGGTGGTTTCCCAGTTGGCGGGCAATGGCTGCGTTGTACAAACGAGGAGATTATTAAAGCACATCATGCTAAAGTTTATGGTAAGGCATCTGTTGGTGCGCCTCCAATGTCAGTTCCGCATTTAGATACCCGTTATATCGACGGAAAGCAAGCGTTATTATTCGGACCATATGCAGGTTTCTCAACGAAGTTCTTGAAAAAAGGTTCTTATTTTGATTTACCAGCTTCGATTAAATTATCAAATATTCGTCCGATGCTATCGGCAGGTCTTGACAATTTACCATTGACGAAATATTTAATCACTGAAGTGATGAAAAAACCTCAGGATAAATTGGATTCCTTAAAACAATTTATGCCTACCGCGAAGATGGAAGATTGGCAGATTGAAAAAGCAGGACAGCGTGTGCAGGTTATTAAGAAAGATCCAAAGCATGGTGGTATCCTAGAATTTGGAACTGAAGTTGTTTCAAGTGCTGACGGTTCTATTGCCGCATTATTAGGAGCCTCACCAGGAGCGTCAACTTCCGTTGCGATCATGATTAACTTGTTGAAAAGATGTTTCCCTGATCGCGCAAAGTCAGATCCGTATCGTAAGAAACTACGCGAGATGATTCCGACTTGGGGTAAAAAATTAAACGACGATGCGGAATTATGTCAAGCGACACGCGAGCGTACGCACCGTTTGTTGAATTTAGACAAATAGATTTTATTAAACTTATGGGGTGCTTGTTTCAAATATCGAAATTGGCTGAGATTATACCCAATACCTTAAGTGGTACAACCTGATCCAGGTAATGCTGGCGTAGGGAGAAAGGATCTTGTTATTATATAACATCCATAAGTTTTGTTTTAGGACATTATTTATGGATGTTTTTTTTATGGATTTATGGAAAGCTTTACTGGAAACGACCGCTTTAGAACGATTTTCAGTGATTTGTAGCATTACCCAAGTGTTACTTTCTCGGAATAATAAGGTTTCAAACTATCTCTTTGGTATCCTTGGCATATTGACAGGTATGTATGTGTTGTTCGGCGCTAAACTATATGCTGAGATTGCACTAAATATGTACTATTTGGTCATGAGTGTTTACGGTTGGTGGTATTGGGTGAGAAATAGAGAAACACGAGAACAACCTATTAGTTTTTGCCAGCAAAAAGATTGGAAAATTGTAGGTTTTATTGTCGTGTTTGGTTTTATTGTGCTTTATTCAGTATTGTATTCTTTTACAGACTCAGACGTTCCGATGTGGGATGCCTGGGTTTCTGCAACGGCATGGGCAGGGATGTGGCTCTTAGCTAAGCGGAAAATTGAAAATTGGATACTTTTGAATGTCAGTAACGCTTTTGCGATACCTTTATTAATCCATAAGGATTTGTATCTATTTGCAGCCCTTACAACCTTTTTATTTATTGTTGCTATTTTCGGGTTTATGAAATGGCAAACCATTATGCGAAATCAAAAACGAATAGCGTATGCTTAATGCTGAACAAATTTTATTGATCAAAGAGGCGCAATCAGATGCGATTAAAAAGAAGTGCTTAACGTCCAGTCAATTAAATCTTGCTTATGATAATAACTGGTTTAATCTGTGGGTACCCAAGGAGTATGGCGGTAGGGAAGCAAACTTAGGAGAGGGCTTAGCATTATTAGAATCATTGGCTTACCTGGATGGTGGTTTTGCGTGGACTCTTACGCTATGTTCTGGGGCAAATATGTTTGCCGGCTTTTTGGAGCCTGGGCTTGCTCAGGATCTTTTTAATCAGAAAGATATCTGCTGGGGAGGAAGCGGTCGAGCGTCGGGGACGGCGAATTGGGATGGTGAGCATTATATACTGCGTGGGGAATGGCAGTACGCTACTGGAGCTCCTCATCTTACGCATTTTACATTAAACGCTCGTTTATATGATCAAGGGCAGCCGGTATATGATGTAGATGGCGAACAAAAGATATTATCGTTTTTTGTGCCGCGAGACCAGGTTTTAATACATTATGATTGGACTTCTTTTGGCTTGGAGTGTACTGCAAGTCATAGTTTTTCTCTCGAGGATGTTCGCGTACCGAAAAACCATGCGTTCTCACTCGATCCACAAGCAAAGACTTCGGAGTCGCCTCTCTTTAGACTTCCATTTATGCCGTTCGCTGAATTAACACTGCTGGTTAATTATATCGGTATGTTTCGTCGTTTTCTGGATTTGGTGGAACGCTATTTCTTTGAGAAGTCAAAAGATAGGGAATGGGCCAAGCAATATAGTAAAGATAGATTCAAGCTGCTCGATGGTTTCCAAGTTAATTTTGAGCGACGCAGAGCGGATGTTTTTAAAGCTGCGGAAAATATTTGGTCAAATCTATTATCTGATGCCGTAGCAGCCAATACGACACTTTATGAGGAGTTAGCTGTAGAGGCGCGCTCTTTTGTTTCCGATATGCGCCATCAAGTGGTTCAACTTTTCCCATTACTTGGAATTCGTGCTTCTCAACTAGAGAATGAGTTAAATATCGTATTCCGAAACATCTTTACCGCGAGTCAGCACAGTTTATTGAATGGCCGCTAAGCTGGAGGCCGTCAAACCTACATGTTGCGTATCGAATATGAGATGAATTTTGTAAGTGGGATTTAACAATCGAATTGTCGGTTCGTCTCATAGCTTATCTTTGAGCTAGAAAGATTGAATATCAAGCGCTCTTCCTCATAGTCTCGCGGGCTGGAGAAAATAAAGTCTGGTTGCCCATCTCGATCTAAATCGCCAATGAATTTGAGTTCGGTGTACGTGTCATTATATTGATCTTGAACGATCAGGTTGCGAATAAATTGGTCACCTTCGAATAATTGTAACTTATAAGGTGCAACACCATTGTTTTCCCGGTCATCGAATTGACGACCAGAGGCTTTAATATGGAAAGTTCGACCTTGGAAGGAAAACTTACTGACTTCTGTAGGATTTAGCACTATGCGTTCAAGTTGAACACTATCGACTTTCCCCCTTTTAATTTCATTCAATTTAAAGAAGGCTAGCGTATATTCAGACGGAACGAGGGTCTCTGTTGGCAATCCTGAACACGGATCTTCGGCTTCGTGCTCGATGTGATAAGGAATTCGACCAACCTGATACTGATTATCTTTCTTGTATAATGCTACCCAGGTGCTATCAATCAGCTTTTCTATAGATTCAAACGATTCCCATATTCTGTATCTTGAAGGGAGCAAGATATTCCCTTCCGTCAAACTATCAATCGGTACTACTGAATTTGTTGGATTTTTCGCTACGGTCAAATTAACGGATGTATCTGCTAATATGGTTGAATCAATTGTTTGCGTTGATGGGGAATTAGCCGTATTACAGCCACTATAGAACAATCCTATAAAAAGGAAAAAGAAGCTAAATGTTTTCGTCATGGAGATCTCCTATTTAGCTTAAAATTATAAAAAATTATTGGTTCTATTGTGTTAAGGAGGATTCCTTTAGGGAGAGCTTGTAGTCAAGTATGGGTGGATTTTAATCCTCCTCAGAATTAAAATCATCACCGTCATACATTAGCTCGAACATGATCGTCGGGATCTCTGTTACGAATAACTCATCTTTTATCATATCTTTTCTTTTTTGTTGATACGAATATAGGGGAGTACTTTAATATGAATATTAATGATGTGTTAACCTTATGTTAAGCGCTATCAAGGTTAAAATTCTGACCATCCCGCGCTGTTCGTTCCTGCTTCGTGAGGTAACGTTTTTGAATTTCTAATAAGCTTCGTTCTGCCCATGATATTGCATTGTTACGCTCCTTCCTTAGAATATTATCATTGTTTATCATTTGGCCTTCTTCTGGGATTCCGTAGAAATAAAGCTGTAAGTTTTCCTTTAATCCGATTGGTTTTCCAAACGAGTCTAAATCGATCGCTCCTGTTTGGTAATTATCATTAATCCATTCGTTAATCATTCCTTTTTGGAGCATTCGATTAAACAGTTTATTGTTGTTTAATTTAAGATTCCCTTTAGGAACACGCGCATTCAATAGATAATGAAAGTCTTTCTCGATGTACTTATTTTTTAGGCGAATGCTATTTCCGCTTTGTGTAACAGATGGCATTTCTGAAAATAAGAACTTGATGTATCCTTCACGAATCAAACAGAAGAATTTCTCAGAGACTTCTCGAGGAGGACCATACGCTAAATGATTTATATTCGGTGCCCAGCGATCAAGAAATACTTGCTGCGATTCGGGGGTAAATCCCACCTTGTTGTACAATTTAACGATTTGCTCATACCCTTCGCGTAATGCACCTATTGCTGCGGCCATTGGGCTATGAAATTCCCCAAATTCTGTCATTTGCATACAATAATTGCTTAGATCGACTACAAATTCTTGAAAATTGCTGTTCAACGGTAATTTTGAATGTGTAAACGGATCCATCAGCGCCTTTAGGCTAAAGTGTTTCTCTACTTTATCATCTTTTAAAAAATTTAGCATTGCTTCCTTACCCATTTCTTTAAAATTGGGGATCAAAGGGTAAAAAGCATATTTGACTTCCATATCTAACAGGGGGATTACTTCCTGTTCGAAGTCGACTTTTCTGTTTTCGGCAACCAATTTGGAGAGCCAAGTATCATTCAAAAAAGTAAGTGTCCTTTTTTTTGTTTTCGAAAAGGGACTCCCCGGTAAATTGGGTAAGCTACGGCGCGAAAAAGGAAACATAACGGGCTCTTTGCCGGAACTTAAATAATGGTATTCTTCGTCTTTTTTATAAAAAATTCCTCCACGTCCCTCTGTCAATTCCAGCATTGCGTCTAAAAAAGTTAAGCCAGTTCCCCAAACTGCCACTTCTGCACGCGCCGGAATTTCATTCAGTTTCTCTGTTGGGTAAACGCCGTCAATGATCGAATAGCCCGCCTCTTGACTCGATTTTAAGTACGAAAAGCTTGTGTTTTGATACGCATGTCCTGTTGCAAATAACATCGAATCGTAACGAAAAGGGATGTCGTAAGCGCTCGATTTTAATGCAAATTGATCCTCTTCAATCGCAATATCCGTGATTTCCTCATTCAATAAATGTACTACAATTTGCGGATGCTTTTCTCTGAGCGTAGTCAGGCATGCATCGAGAAAGTAATAGCCAAGTAGTTCTCTTGTACATAAGTGTTTCCATTTAATTTCCCGACTTGAGTTGCTATATTTCTGTAACCAAGCGATAAGATCTAGCTTATTCGCTGGGTGCTCATCACTTCCATTCTTTTCCCAACAAGTGATCTCTGCAATACATCGGTTAACTAAGAAATAGGCTGGTAAGTCGGTGTGAAAGTGCGGGCCAGTAGCGAATTTACGGTTATCATTGTACCAATGTATGTGCAGCGTTTTATCCTTTAATGGCGGCTGATTAAGGTACTGTACAGCGCGACTTAGTAGACTGTCCAATGCGTAGAATCCTTTGGGACCTGCGCCAACAATTGCAATATAAGGCTCACTTTCGCGATACTCTTCGAGCTGCGCAACAGAGCCTATTAACGAATCAATCTCATTCGGCAAATTAAGCAGAACTGAATCCAAATTAGATGAATCCCAAATCATATAAAGTATTACTGTAATGTATCGGATGCGTTATCCTTAAATTAGAGCTCCTGCAGGTAGCTCAGTTAGTGTTTGTTTAAAATTAGATATTTTCTGATTAAATAGGGAATGATTTATTTTTTTTTCAATTAATAATGTTGTAGAACAGTGTTGTTTAAAGGGTTTGTTTTTATGTTATTTGTAATTTGAATATCGGTTTGTTGAAAAATTCTTATAAAAATACATGTTTGAACTTTTTCTTTTAGTGATATATTATTTCTTGTCAGCTCTTTTGTTTGGCGAATAAGATTGACTATTGCAAAGCAGCAAGCTTGTCGTTATTGCAGGTTGCCGCTCTACAATTCTTGGCACTATGGAAAATGTGAATCTACAATAGAGGCTTAAAACTTACTGATTGATACTGGAGAACGCATCAGCAATAATCTTGAAAGCACGTAAGCGTTTTTCATCGTCGAAAATATTATTGGTCACCATAAATTCATTAGCACGCAATTCCGTTGCAAACTCTTTAATCTCGGTTGCTATTTTCTCTTGCGTTCCAATAAATGTACAGGATGTCATATTAGACACGGCTTGTTCAATTTCCGCTATTCCTGCATAAATTGGCTTCTCCGTGGGGGCTGATAAGGGAATTCTTCTATTAGTGATGATCCCTGCGAACATATTAAATAAGCTATTTGCAAGGAGTTCTGCCTCTTCCTGCGTGTCCGCCGCAACAACATTTGCACATACCATAAAATAAGGCTCTTGTAAGTCCTCCGAGGGTTTAAAGTGCGTTCTATAGATCAATGCCGCTTGCTGCAACATTGCCGGCGCGAAATGCGCAGCGAATGCATAGGGTAGGCCGAGTTCTGCAGCTAGATAAGCACTATCGGTACTGGATCCTAAAATCCAGATCGGTACATCGCAGCCTTCGCCAGGGAAGGCCCGCACTTTAGAGGACACGTTATCCTCACTAAAATATTGTTGTAGGGCAAGGACGTCATCACGGAAGTAAAACTGGGTGTTTAGATTATTTCGTCGTAGCGCCATTGCTGTACTTTGATCGGTACCGGGAGCGCGTCCTAAACCGAGGTCTATGCGACCAGGGTAGATGCTTTCTAAGGTTCCAAATTGTTCGGCAATCACTAATGGGGAGTGGTTTGGAAGCATAATTCCTCCAGACCCGACCCGTAAATTCTTAGTATGACTAGCAATATGCCCAATGAGGACGGAAGTCGCAGAACTGGCTACAAATTCCATGTTATGATGCTCCGCTAACCAGATCCGTGTGTAGCCAAGCTGGTCAATACACTGGGCACCTAATTTGGCACGTTCGATAGCTTGTGCGATGGTTTTGTTCTTAGCCACGTTCGCTAATTCTAAAAGGGAATATTTTATCTGCTCCATCTTCCAAAGATAAGCGCAAAATCAAAGCAGTATTGTAATAGAATTGTAGGATTTTATCGCAAACGGCGACACGCAATGGCGATATAATGGTTGTCTAAGTCGGTCGTGAAGAATAGATACACCTGTCCACCATCTTTGATTTTATGCTTTTTACGAATGAGTTCAACCTTTTCCGGAAAATTACGCGTCGCCACATTCGCTTGCGGATAGGGGCTGTTTTTTTTGAAATTACCGTAGGGTATAACCTCCAAGACTTCAAAGATACGTCCGGGGAAGTCCGGATTAAACTTTTCTGCTGTATAAAGGTGGGCGTGTTGATGCAGTTTCCCTAGACCAAAATACTTGCCGACGATCTTAAAGGCTCCAGCTTTGCTGATCGCGACATCTGGATCATATAGGTATTTCTGCGGTTGGGAAAATCGACTAATCGTACCTCTTTCTTCAGAATACGTGAATTCAAAATCTTGTAGTTGGTCATGAAAAAGGCGAATTGCCTTAATCGTTGGCTCGCCCGTATAGTCCCGTTCCTGTACAAAAAGAAGTTCTTTACAGTCGTTATCCAAGCTCACTACATAAACATATTTCACATGAGACAAACTGGCGAGGGCGGTCGAAATATCGAGTAGTGGTGCGAGTTTAGAAATGATAGTACTGGCCTTTTTGAAAAACAATTGCTGATTGGCGACTATATTAGGTTCGCAATCTTCAAGGAGAAATACCTTTCCTTGATTGACCCGCCGCGAAGGGTCAACATAAATATAGTCAAATGCATCATCTTCGCATTCCTGCAGATATTGAATACCATCGGTTACCACACAATGTAAATTATTTACACCAAGTATTTTGGCATTATAGGCGACGATCTCCGATAACTTGGCGTTAAGTTCACAGTGAATGACCTCAAGGGCTTCTTGGGCTAAATAACAACTGTCGACACTAAATCCGCCGGTCAAATCAATAACCCGAGTGCCTTTTTCGATGAGCGTTTGTTTGATTAATGCGGTGTGTTCGGAAGAGCACTGCTCTAGGTTTAGTTTGTCAGGGTAGTAGATCGCCTCGCTAAATGCCCAAGTAGGTAACTTTCGTACGCTTCGTTGCCATCCGTCGATTTGGGCGGCAAGCTCCGCTGCGGAAACAGAAACAAAGGGACTCTTCTTTAAAGCAATTTCGGTAGGCGATTTCTCCCGGTTTGCTTTAATAAATTGCTGAACTTCTTCTGTTAGTAGATTTCTATTCATCTTTGTTTTTCACCAACATCTGGCAGGTATAACTATCCTTAAGTTCGCGAATAATTTCCTTATTTACCAATACCC
>JBEBRI010000024.1:0-31716 GCA_040394915.1 Sphingobacterium sp. | reverse complement strand
ATACGCAGTTTCAATATAAACGCCGAGCATAGAGACATCGCACGGGCAAGTTTTATAATCAATAAGTTTGACATACAATATGTCGAAACAATGGAGGAGGTTTGGCAAAATCAGAAGGTGCTCTTACTATCTGCACTAACCGATTTTCAAGAGCATATTCCGGATCAAATTGTAAGAATCGTGATGGTTTGTTGTTCCTTCCGAACTACATTCCGGGGTTTCAAGCTTCGACATGCAGAACCTAATTATCAGATTTATGAGCGATATGAAGGAGATTAGGCATTTCGACGTTGTCGTGATGGGAAGCGGACTCGGCGGCTTAGTGACAGGGTTACTCCTGGCGAAAGCCGGCAAGAAAGTCTGCATATTGGAGAAAAACAACCAATACGGGGGTAACTTACAAACTTTTGTTCGCGATAGAGAGATATTCGATTCCGGAGTCCATTATATCGGTTCTTTGGGTAAAAACGAAAATCTTAACCAATATTGGAGTTACCTAGATATACTTGCAGATATCCAATTCGAACAGTTAGACAGGGATCATTTCGATATTATTCGTTTTAAGGATGATGCAACTGCCTACCCGCAAGCGCAAGATCACGAAAACTTTATCGAACAGCTCAGCAAAGTATTTCCTGAGGAACGGAAAGCGATTGAAGTATATATGGAAACCCTGAAGTACTATTGCAGTAAATTCCCTTTGTATCAACTCAATAAGGGCTACGGCTATGACGCTGAGATTATGAAGGATAACTGCATGAGCGTTATTTCTCGAATAACGACGAACAAAAAGCTTCAGGCTGTATTACTCGGTAACGGATTTCTTTACGGTTTACATGCAGATTCCCCATTTTACATGCACGCGTTAGTAATTAACTCCTACATTCAGAGTGCTTGGCGTTGTATTCGAGGAGGAAGCCAAATCAGCAAAGCATTAACAAAACAGTTAAGAAAGCATGGAGCCAGGCTTTACACTTATCAGGAAGTCGAAAAACTAAATTTTGATGGGAATACCATCGAAAGCTGTGAGACTAAGGATTTCAAATATACGGCTGAACTGTTCGTGTCCAATTTAAGCGTTTTAAAGCTCTTTAAACTCTTTGACCACACCAACATCAACAAACCTTATGTTAGGCGCTTAGAAAGGCTTAAAGAGGGGCCTTCAGCCTTTTCTACACATATCACATTAAAAGAGAACAGTATTCCCTATTTTAATCATAACATTTATCACTTCGAAAGGCCAGAAGATGTGTTTTCCTATGAGTCGAATTGGTTAGGACAAAAGCCCAAATCCATGATGATTAGTTGTAGTCCTCAGGAAGCAAATCAAACCTACGCGAGTAGCATATCCATGCTTAGTTATATGGATTTTTCCAATGTGGAAGCTTGGAAGAATACATCCAATACCGTGAAAGACCCGCATTTCCGAGGGGAAGAATACGAAACATTTAAAGCGACAGCAGCAAGTGAAATGATCACGATACTTTCAACATATATCCCTGAGATACAAGATAATATTAAATCCATATACACTTCTACTCCACTAACGTACAGAGATTATATAGGCACATTAAGCGGGAGTATGTACGGTATCGAGAAGCTCGCTTCCGATCCGCTGAGCAGTCTGATTTCTCCGAAAACAAAAGTCAGCAATCTTTTTTTAACAGGTCAAGATGTGCGGATGCATGGCATCCTAGGGGTTACTATTTCTGCTTTTCTTACAGCAGGAGAGATTTTGGGAAGAGATGCCTTCTTCGACGAATTCCTAAAAACCGTGCATTATGACTAAATTCCTGTTTTTCTTTTGCCTGCTCTTCCTCTTCTGTTCTTGTGGTTCAATTAAAGGTTTAAAAGACGAAACATCCCACTTTAATGAGCAATTTAATAGCGCGAGGGTAAAATTCAGTAATTATGATCAGCTAAATCGATCACCGTATGGTAATTGGCAATTGCGTATCGAAGGCAACGATTTTGAACTGGGATATAAAAAAGGAAAAATAACACAGTCCTTGTTCCAAAAACAAGAAGATATATTTTTCAGGAAGATGGCCGAATACATCCCTAATCCGAAAAGGCAACGATTTCTTGTTAGATTTCTAAAATGGTACCATAGAGATATTCTTAAGGAAATACCCTTATCATACCGCCAAGAAATATTCGGACTATCTCTTCATGCAAGTAATCATTGGAAGCATTTAGGCACTAAGTATGAGCGCAGCTTACTTCTACATGGCGCTCACGATATTGGGCATGCTATGCAGGATTTGATGCTTGTCGGTTGTTCAAGCGTAGCCCTGTGGGATGAGCATACTGCAGACGGGCAATTATTGATTGCTCGGAATTTCGATTTTTACATCACCGAAGAATTTGCTAAAAATAAGATTATTGAGTTTATCAAACCCTCAGAGGGCTACAAATATGCAGCTGTATCCTGGCCAGGAATGATAGGTGTGGTCTCAGGAATGAATGAAAAAGGATTAACAATTACCTTAAATGCTGGAAGATCGAACATTCCACTAAGTGGGAAAACACCTATATCCATAGTTGCGAGAACGGTTCTACAGCATGCGAAGAACATAGAAGAAGCAATCAATATTGCAAAGAAGTTTAAGGTATTTGTAGCAGAATCTATCTTAATCGGATCATCTGAAGATAATAGAGCTGTGAATATTGAAATGAGTCCGAAGAATTTCGATGTATACACCGTTGAAAATAATATACTTTTATGTACCAATCATTTTCAGTCTGCGACCTACAGTAAAGATAAAAGAAACCAAGCGCAAATTTCAAGCTCGCATAGTCAATACCGATTAGATAAACTTAAAGAATCGATCAAGACCAATCGACGATATGAACCCAAAGACATGGCTCCGATTCTAAGAGATGTTAGTGGAATGAGCAGTCGTAATATCGGCTATGGTAACGAAAAATCATTAAACCAATTAATTGCCCACCATGCTGTCATATTTAAGCCAGACGAATTAATCATGTGGGTTTCTAATAATCCCTACCAACTCGGTGCATTTGAGGCATACAACTTAGCAGAGATTTTCAAAAGTAACGATTCTATTCAATCGGTTAAAAGTCTTGAGATACCCGCTGATCCCTTCCTAAAGACAGATACATTTGCTAATTTTCTAGTGTTTAGAAAACAGCTGCCGTTGATCGAAAAGGCAATAAAGCAAAAGAAATTGTTGTCGGCTGATGAGTTAGCACAATTCGAAGACAGCAATCCAAACTTTTGGTTAACACACAAAGAAATTGCTGACTATTACTTTTCCCAAAACAACTGGCAAAAAGCAGTTCAGTATTACGAGAATGCACTGACTAAAGAGATCAGTTCAGAGAAAGCAAAAGCGTACATTGAAAAGCGCTTATTAAAAGCAAAGAAGAAAAGATGATTCCAAGCATAGAAAAAAAAGAAAAAGCGGAAATACGCTCCTTCCAAAACGCTTTGCTAGTAAAGCAAATAGCATATTTGATGAGCAATTCACCATTTTATCAGCGTAAGTTCAAGTCCGAAAATATTCAGTTAGCGAGTATTCAATCCATTGACGATTTGCAAAAAGTATCGCTCACTACAAAAAGCGATCTGCAATTGTATAACGATGATTTCCTTTGCGTACCAAAAAAAGAGCTAAGAGACTATTCTACCACCTCCGGAACTTTAGGTGATCCAGTAACTTTTGGGTTAACAGACAATGATTTAGAAAGATTGGCTTATAACGAGCTGCTGTCATTTGAATGCGCAGGTGTTGAAAGCGGTGATTTAGTGCAGTTGATGACCACGATGGACCGCCGGTTTATGGCTGGAATGGCATATTTCCTAGGACTAAGGAAACTTGGTGCCGGTATTATTCGTGTCGGTGCCGGCGTACCACCCCTACAGTGGGACTCTATATTGCGTTACGAACCCAAATACCTGATCGCCGTCCCTTCGTTCATTCTTAAAATGATAGAATACGCCGAAGAGAACAATATCGACTATAAGGCTTCTTCTGTGCGCGGTGTCATCTGTATTGGCGAAGCGTTGCGTACTGCGGACTTACAACCAACACTTCTCGCGAGCAAAATTCAAGAGAAATGGCCTATCAACCTCTATTCAACATATGCGTCCACTGAAATGAGTGCTGCTTTTACAGAATGTGAGGCCTTTCAAGGCGGGCATCAACATCCCGAGCTGATTATCACTGAAGTGTTGGATGAGCATGATCAACCCGTGGCGGAAGGTGAATTGGGTGAGTTGGTGATAACCACACTGGGGATTGAAGCCATGCCCCTTTTACGTTTCAAAACCGGAGACCTCGTCCGAAAATATAGCAATGCTTGCACCTGTGGACGCACTACCGATAGACTGGGGCCTGTAGAAGGTCGAAAGCAGCACATGATTAAATATAAAGGAACAACCTTATATCCACCAGCCATGCATGATGCTGTAGCCCATTTTAATGAAGTAAAACTGCATCTAATTGAAATCTCCTCCAATGAAATAGGGACCGATGAAATCTTGATTCGCATCTATTCAACCGATCAATCCGAAGAGTTTGCTGCCAAATTAAGAGATTATTTTAGAGCAAGACTGCGTGTCACTCCACATATTATCTTCGAGGACGAACTGACATTACATAAAATTATACACAACCCGTTAAGCCGAAAACCGATTAGCTTTATCGATAATCGATAGATTCATGTTAAAATGTGTTAATTACAATCATCGCTGAGACGAAAGGCACTCGAATTGCGTTAGGTATATAAAGCAAAAGTAATAAGAGTAAATTTCATAATTTAGGTTAATAATTGGTTTGGTAAAAATCCTGAAGCTCCCCGCTTCAGGATTTTTTATTTTACCTTAGAACCTACCGTATTCGTCGTAGACCTCAAATGGATCACGACCGTCAGCCATTGCCTTCCGACTTCTAGCTTCAGCAGCGAACCATTCTTCCGCCATTTCTAAAATCTCAATGGTTCTTTCATACGGTACAATAACAACTCCATCGTTATCTCCGAAGATATAATCTCCAGGATTGACTACAATCATTCCATCAATCCCTTTCACGAAAATAGGACTCTGATAATCAACAATCATAAACCTACCGTAGGCTTCTACCGGATTTCTAAAGCGACAGAAGGTTGGGAAATCCATATCAATTAAAATATTCGAATCCCTTGTAGAACCATCAATTACCGCACCGACACAGCCAACAGCAGCAGCAGCTGTTGCGCTAATTTCTCCAAATTGTCCACAGTTTAAGTTTCCCTGCGTATCTCGAATCTGTATACAGCCGTCACTCATACTTTTCATCAATCCCAATCGGATATTATGGGTATAAGTATCCATATTAGGGGTTGCTTTCCCGTGCATCGTGAAAGCATGCCCTGCCACCTTCATCGTGTGTACCAAGGGGTAAACCCCACTATCCATTGCTCGCCCCTTTAATCCTACGCTTTCCATCGCGTCATAAACCAATCCGGTGTATAACTTCTTGAAACGCTCAGCGATCTCTCGCGCATTGTAATTTACTTCAAATTTCCTCAACGGATAATCTCTCTTTTCCATAGTTAAATGTATAAATGTCAGTGATTTTATTAATTAAAGGCTCATCCCACCATCACAGTAAATGGTCTGCCCAGTGATATAATTTCCTAATTCAGATACTAAAAATGCGACGATCCCAGCACAATCATCCGGTGTAGCAAAGCGGCCAATCGGTATTTTTTGAAGCATGGTCGCCGCATATGCTTCATTACTCAAGGCTTCGATGTTGCGAGCAGTTGCAACCACACCCGGCGATACATTGTTGACTGTAATTCCCAAACTCGCATATTGCAAGGCCAAATTCTTCACTAAGTTGCTTGTAGCGGCTTTCATACTCGCATAAATTGCCATCTTCGGATGAGGCTTCAGCTCTTGAACGCTCCCTAAAGTCACAATACGCCCCCACTTTGAATCTTTCATATGTGGAATAACACGTTGGACTAATGCGATACTTGACCAAACATTCGTATTAACTTCCTGATCAAATATGGCTTTATCGAGCAATTCAAAGTCTATACGACTTTGTGTAGACGCGTTGAGAACAAGTATGTCGACATTACTCAATTGTGATTGGATGTGATTTAACTCTTCCATTCTACCCAGATCCCCAACAACAAATTCTCTACATAAGGTGCCCCTTGGATCAATCTTTTGAGCCGCTAATCGACATTTTCCTTCATCCAATTTATCGTGGATGATAACTTCACAACCCATCGCAACGAGCAAGGATGCGATAGCAAAACCGATTCCCTCACATGAGCCCGTTATAAATGCCCGCTTATTATTTAAATTGCCGAAATCCATATCTCTCTTTTAAATTCCACCCACAATTGGAAACCAATCCGGCTTGTAAGCATCCGCATGAAAACGAGCATAGTAATCTCCTTTCTCTTCATACAAACGTTCATATTTCTCCATCTTCTCCTCATCGAGGTTTACCCCTAAACCAGGACCGTCAGGCACCTTTATTTTACCATCAACATACTGAAATAGACCCTCTTGGATAATATCATCCGTTAGGTAATGATAATGCGCATCTCCCGCAAAAGTCATCTGAGGAATCGTTGAAGCCGTATGCAACATCGCTGCTAACTCAATCCCAAACTCCGCTCCGCTATGCATGGCAATACCTAAATTGAAGGTGTTACAGACCGCACAAAGGTCTTTCACCCCTTTGGGGCCCTCCCAATAATGGATATCCGTTAATACAATATCGACAGCACCTAAGCGGATTGCAGGCCCCAGATCATCGAATTTATTAGGATACATATTTGTCGCAATGGGAATGCGAATTTGTTTGCGAACCGCAGCATTTCCCTCCAAGCCCCATGAAGGATCCTCGAAATACTCTATATTTAAATCCTCTAAACGCTTTCCAACTTTGACAGCCGTTTGTACAGACCAAACACCGTTTGGATCAATACGAAGACCAAAATCATCACCCAATTGCTTTCTACACAGTTCCAAAACTTTAGCTTCTTCCATCGGGTCCATTACGCCTGCTTTTAACTTCATGGAATTTACGCCCAGCTCTTCATGTAATTGAACACAGTAATCCGCCAAATCCTCAGCACGTTGATCATGCTTGCCGTCTTCACGATCATAGCGCCAGAACAAGTAACCGATGAAAGGTATTTCTTCCCGTATTCTTCCGCCTAAAAGATCACTAAGCGGACGACCAAGAATTTTCCCCTGAATATCTAAACACGCCATTTCAATTGCCGCATACAGGCGCGCATTGGATAAATAATAAATACTGCGCAAGACCTTCATTTTAATCACTTCTAGATGAAATGGATCCAATCCTACGATTCTTGGTTTCAATTTCATTAATGCTGCTCGCTGATCGCCACCGCCTACTTCGCCAAGTCCAACAATCCCCTCGTCAGTAATGAGCTCTAAAATGGTTCTTAAAAAATAACCTGGATGGACGCCCGTATTGTGGCGCAATTGCGCCTTTAATGGAATTGCAACACATCTTACCCTTAAATCTATAATCTTCATATATCGTTTAAATTGATTGTTCAATGATTAATGCCGTATTAATTGTCGCCGAGACTATATTCTTTTCCCCATGTTCTACCAGTCTCGACAATGGTAAATACACACTAATAGAACCGATGACTCTTCCCTTAGACTTGATGCCATAAGCAAAGCCAATGATATGTGTAGCGGTCACTTGCCTTGAGAAACCCTCATTTCTAATCCGCTTAATCTGCTCCCAGAACTTATTTAAGTTGGTAGCTTCAGGCCATTCTTCCATTTTGGGCAATCCAAACTTCTCGATATGTTCCTCAAGTTCTTCATCTTGAAGATTGGCCAGTAAAAACCTACCAGTTGCACTGTTGTAAGCATTTTTTTCAATCGCTGACTTCACCATTAAGTCGCGCTCCGCATTACACTGATGAATAATCACCCGATTCTGCTTCCGCAGCACAGCTAATAGACATGTTTCATTTAATAAAAGGCGGAGTTGATTCATCGGCTCGATACTGGCCTTAAGTAATTGATCTTCCACTGTGCCAATATGCCCTAGACGATAGATCATATAACCTAACTTGTATCCTTTTTTGAATCCAACCTGTTCAATGTAATTACGCTCAACAAGTGTCTTTAAGATATTTGCGCATGTTGCTTGATTTAAACCTAAATAAGCAGCAATCGAGCTTAATGAATGTGGTTTTGTAGTATCGGATGCGATAAACTCGATAATATCAAAGGCCCGTTTTATCACCTGTATCATTATCCTATTCTTTTATGAAATATTCTCTTTCTTAAAAAACAGTTTCAGACCTAGAAATATCATCAATGCGCCGATCAAGTAGCAGATTGCCAAAAGCGTAATTCCATAGGCCATATCCATAGTCATCCGAATATGTCCGAGTAAGACGGGTGCAAATGCACCGACTACGAAGCCAAAAGATAACATGAAGCCGGTAGCAGCAGCGCGATACTTGGTTTCAATCACATCGAACAAAGCAGCAAATAAATTTGAATCATATACCCCTCGAAAGAAACCAAACACGAACATATAGAGATAGGTCCAAATCAAGGAATCACTTTGCCCGATCAAAAAGATAAATGGCGCGCCGATCAATAAGCCGATGACCTGTATTTCGAGTCGGATTGATTTTCGATATTGCGCAACCCTATCCGCGATCTTCGCTCCCAGCAGTACACCGAAAAAGGCACCTAAAAAGTGATATAGCGTTGAGTTTAACCCCGAAGAGGCTAAAGTTAAATTGTACTTTTCATGCAAGTATGTTGGTATCCAAGTTAAATACCCAATATTGACAAAACACATAAAGCCAAACGCTATGCTCAACATAATGGCGGTTTTCGTCGAAGCGATACGTATAAAGGTATCGAGTACCGCAGTATCATTCATGTCCTGCTGAACTGCTATTTCCATGCTATCCCCTGGTTTATTCCGCATGCGTAGGAAAATGACCATAGCCCAAAGAATACCAAAGGCACCAAATGCATAAAATGCAACGCGCCAGCCATAATGTTCGCCTAGATACCCGGCGATAAATCCGCTTAGGATAACCCCAGCGTATAGGCTTGTCTGATGTATAGCCATGGCAGTGGCGCGCGTGCTATCATGATATTTTGCAATCAATGAATTGGCAGCAGGATAATAAAACGCTTCCCCTCCCCCTGTTGCAATACTGCGATAGATAATCAATGCGATTACGCCTTGTCCAACCCCAGTTAACAAGGTGCCAACACTAAAGACTGCTAGGCTCAACAAAAGGATCTTGACCTTATCCAATTTATCGCTCAAAACTCCGGCGACAGGAACCAATAGTCCATACACTAAGGTGAAAATGCTCGCAATCCAACCTATCTGCACATCATTAAGCTGCAAATCCGCTTTAATCAAGGGAATAACGACATTGAAAATTTGGCGGTCCCCCTGATTTAAAAAGTAGGCTACCCACAGTAAGAAAACCAGTTCCCATTTGAATGGGAACGATCGGCTTGACTTATTGATTGACTCCCTCATCTAGATATTAACGTCTTTTTTCATTTCCACAATTTGTTCCCGGAAATTACCGTCCTTATCTTTCCAGGTTAAACGGTATTTACCCTTGAACCCACGAAACGAAATCTTATTGTTTTCAACCTTCGCATCAAGTTTTGTTTTCCATTCGGTATTCACTAAGTCGTTCAGCGCGAAATACGCAGGTTTAGGTTCCATATTTCTTGTGAAAAGACCAGAAGTTGTTGGCTCACCTGGTGCACCACAATCATCCACTATATTCCACCAAGTAATACCCATCATTTTCTCTGTGCTAAACCACAAACGATAAAGGTTCCTCGCTACAACAGCTTGAATCTTACGGCCACGTTCATCATCATCAGGCGCGGTAATCGTAATCTCACTAAGGTGAATCGGGAGATTAGCCTCGCTCAAGATTTTCATCTTATTCTTAACAATGCTTGGCGTTTCAATATTTGCACCCTCTGCAATATCAAGACATTGCTTTGGATTAAATAAGTGCATTTGTGAACCGAGGATATCAATCTTCATTCCCCGTTTAATTAAATCTTTTGTTTGATCTAAATAGGATTTATCATTCTTGTAGTCATTGATATTTAGCAAAACATTCTTGGGAAACTGCGCTTTTGCAGTTTTGAAAGCAGCGAATGTATAGTCCCCAGGCATAATTCCATAATGACTTTTCGTAACCTTTTTACCCGGCAACATCACACCCAGAGAATAGTCCGTTGCGCTTTCGTTCACAACATCCCAACTCGGGATACGATCACCATAGTATTCTGCAATCTCTACGACACGACGCTCAAACTCATCTTCCATAATCTTCAAGAATACGGGAATACGCTGCTGAATTTGATCTGCTGTTAACTTTTTATATTCAGCACTCATATCCTCTTGATCGTTTTTCTTAGCCCCGTCTGGAAACCAGCCTTTGATAATGGCCTTTTCGTTTTCTGGAGCAAGATCAATTAACCATTCAGGGTGATGCCACTTCCTATTACCCCAGATAATCGGGTGTCCATGCATACGCACTCCGGCTCTTTCGCAAAACGCAATGACGGCTTCTGGCGATGGACGACGCCAATGAGGCTGGCTTTTTGGATCCGTCGAATTATTCCAAAACTCTTCAGAATCCCAATATTCTTCTTTAAACCTTGGACGATCGTGTTGCATTTCGAATTTCTTCCAATAAAAAGCAATCGTCGCAGAATTAAATAAGTCCCCAAAAAGATTTTTATAGCGCCTATTTCGTTCTTGTGTACCAAGTTGATCGTAATTAAAGATATGTGCGCCGAAGATAAAGTCATGCGATATCTGCTCCACATGAACATTGGTACCTGCTGCAGCGTTAGAAATCTGAACAACCGCATTTGCTTTACGATACTTATCTATATTCTGATCGATTTCCTGCTGCACCTCATCACTCCACAACTTCCAGTAGCCCTCTTTCATGGCACCCTTTGCCTCGTGATAAGTTGATTCTTGTCCGTTGGCACTGGAACCTACTCCGAGGAGGGCTGCCAGCAGCGCCATACTTATGATTCTTTTCGGTTGATTTTTTAAGTTCATCATAATTTATGTTTGAAAGTGTTTAGTTTTTTAAATAGCGATATTTGTATCGGACTTCACCTCGATAATCTGTTCCATCGCCTTCCCTTTTTTCGTTTGCCATTTGATTTTATACTTCCCTTTAAACCCGCGGAATGTTATTTGATCCGCTGTGCCAACTTTCTGGTTCAAACTGGTATGCCATTCTTTATGAATTAAGTGTTGTAAAGCTGCAAAGACAGGCTTACGGTTTAAATTTTGATCTAAGATCCCGGAGAAGGAAGGCTCGCCTTCGGCAGCACCACCATCTGCGGCATTCCACCATGTTACCCCCATAATTGAAGGATGCGAAAACCATAATCGATATAAGTTTCTAGCAATTTGAGCCTGTATCTCCCCTCCGTTTAAACTGGTATCTGGCGCTGATATCGTCACTTCGCTAATGTGAATAGGCAGCTCGGCCTCATCTAACACACTTAAAAGTTCATTGATTTTATCGGGCGTCAGCTTCTGCTCGCCGGCAGCAATTGCTTTTGCTCCCTGTGGATTAAAAATATGGCTTTGTATACCGGTAATATCCAATTTTACGCCGCGCGCCTTCAGATTTCGAATGATTTCAACATATCGGCGTACTGGAGCAACTTCCCAATTCATATCACAGTCGTTCAGATTGAAGACCGCATTGGAAGGAAAGTATTTTGCGGCCCATTGAAAACACTTGTAGGTGTAATCGTCAGGCATGATTCCTCGATTCGCTTGATCTATAGGTTCATTGACCACATCCCAACGTTGAATCTTATCCCCATATCGCTCTGCCAATAGCTTGATATGATTCTCAAACAAGGGTTCCATCTTCTTTCGATCTTCGGGCATCCACTCGGGATGTCCCCATCGTCGCATGCCATAGATGATCGCATGTCCGTTCATATTGATCCCATGCTGGACACAAAAGTCAACCACAGGATCTACAGGAGGACGCCGATAGATGTACTTACTGTCTTTAGCGAAGCGAAGTTGTCCTTGTGTAGGCTCTAAAGTTTTCCAATAAAATGGGACTGTGGCAGCATTGAATAGCTGGGTGAAGAGCTCATTATAACGATTATTCTTCTCCTGAGTATCGAATTGATTAAACAGAAAAATATTGCTTCCAAATACAAAATCATGTGCTATTTGCTCAATGACAACAGCACTACCTTTTTTTATATCGGCAAAGTTTAGCTTGACGTCAGCCTTTCTATGTTTTTCAATTCGCTCATCGATTGCCTGCTGTACGCGTTGATTCCAGATATCATTATAGGCAGCGCTCATTACCTGCTTATTGTCTTGTGCTAAACTAATAGCCGCATATCCGGTTGCTATGAACGTTAAAATCAATCTATTTAGCTTATATCTCATCGTAATTGTATTGGTTTAAATAAAATTAGTATCCTGGGTTTTGATCTTTTGCTGGATCTAAAGCTTTGTTATAACTGAATTCATTATCAGGAATAGGAAACAATAAGTGCCTATCCTGTACATCAATTCCTTTTACCTCTTTAATTACTTGCTTGGCGATATTTCTGCGCAGCAAGAACAACCAACGCTTTGCTTCGTTCCAATTTTCGTAGGTTAACTCTTTAGAAACCAGGTTAAAAAATTTGTCTTTGCTATGATAATCGGCAAGCTGGTAATCCAGGCTTGCCGGTGCTGTTGGATCCAATCCATAGGCTCGTCGACGAATCATATTGACTTTATCTAAGGCGTCCTGCGTTGGACCATTAACTTCGTTAGACGCTTCCGCATAAGCCAATAGGATATCCGCGTATCGAATTAACGGAAAAGAGTTTCGTGCACCATTGGCATTCGGAGCCTCCGAATCATAGAATTTACTCGGAATATAGGTTTCGAATTGAAGACCTAAATCTTGCTTCAAGGTATTATATGACTTACGAAGATCATTTGCATCCCAACTGGTAAAGACTTTATTATCCGCACGCGTGTAAATCCCATAATAACCGCCCGCACCATGCATTTTCTGCCCATTAATCTTCGCATTTGGATGTGCACAGAACATCACAAATTCCCAACCTGCCAAGCTCGTTTGTTTAAAATAAAAGATCTCCTCTGTGGTCGTAATGACTTTCGGACCGAAAATCTTTTCAAAATCGCCCGAGTTGCTTACACTAACCAATGCATACTGCTTACTATCAATCACTTCTTTGAGAATTGGCAATGCGTTATTATACTGTCCCAGCTGCATATAAACCTGAGCAAGTAAGCTTTTCGCAGACCATTTACTCGGTGTGCCGACCAATCGCGGTTTCTCTGGGGCGTTCGCAATACAATAATTCAAGTCTTCGATAATAAACTTATAGATGTCTGCTTTTGCCGTTTTAGGAAGATCCCAGTCCAACATATTTTGTTCGGTACGCAAAGGCACATCTCCCCACAATCTAACAAGGTGGAAATAAGCGAATGCGCGAAGGAATTTGACCTCGCCGATATAAGCATTCTTTTGAGCATCGTCCATGGCAGATGCTTCCGGCAAACGATCCACGGCAATATTACAATCACGGATTCCACCGTACAAACTCGTCCAAATTCCGGATGCACGGGTCACATTTGTCGGATCTAATCCGACATAATCGCTGTTGCTCGTCCAAGAACCACGGCCGTATTGATAGTCGGTAAAACACTCCATCAAGCCGGGAAAAGACATCGCAAATCCACTTCTGAACTTATTTAGGGGGGCTAGAACAGCTGTAGCTGCTTCTGCAGGGGTATTGTAGAAAGTTTCAGCAGCTACCGCTTTTGGATGTTCCTCCAGCCATTTGCTACAGGAAGTACTTAAACTCCCTAAAAGCACAAAACCCGTTATATATAGATTTCTTAGTTTCATAATTGATTGATTTAAAATTGAACCTTAGCACCAAATGAAATGGTCTTTACGTTAGGATACGTGAGATAGTCCAATCCAATATCTACATTACCACCCCGTGAGTTAACCTCTGGATCCATTCCCGAATATTTAGTGAAGGTCAGGATATTCTGTGCACTTGCATAAATTTTGAGTTGATTACACCAGGTTATGCCCCATCTCTTCAATGGCAGGTCATAGCCTAAAGCAATATTCTTCAGCCGCAAATAGGAACCATCCTCAATGTATCGATCAGAATATTGATTTTTTATTTGTCTTGTGATCTTCGGATAAGCGGCCGCTGCGTTTTGTTCCGCTGTATTGTCCGCTGACCAGTGACTCTCCAAAACCGCTCTACGTAAATTCAATCCCATACCTTGATCTAAATTTGCCGTCTCGCCGACGTTGAACAAATCGTTGCCATAACTTCCCTGAAAAAATAAATTGAGACTGATGCCTTTATAAGTTAAGTCAGAATTAAAGCCATATAAAAACTTGGGATGCGGGTTTCCGAGAATCATCTTGTCATCAATAGAGAGTTTACCATCTCCGTTCACATCAACATAGTTCAAATTTCCATCCTCGGTATAGCCATCCTGCTGATAGGTATAGAATACCCCCATCGGTTGTCCAACGCGAATTAAATGAATGAAGTCTTCGATGTATGCCAATCCAACGACACCGCCGTAAATATCCTTGCCCTCATTTAATTCAGTTACTTTATTCCTATTGAAAGAAATATTTCCCCCCAATGACCAATTAAAATCCGCTCGTTGATACAGTTGTCCCTCGACCAAGAGTTCGAAGCCTTTATTTTGCATCTTACCGATATTCTTAATAGTCGTACTATATCCCGAAGAAGGCGGAAGTACCACGGAATTCAGCAAATCTGTCGTTTCCTTATTGTAGTAATCCGCAGTAACGCGAATTTTATTTTGAAGGAAAGCAGCGTCGATCCCAATATTATATTGGCCAGTTGTTTCCCATTTGAGATTGGATGGTAAAGTGGAGCTTGCGGCATAAAAGGTTCCCATATCACCATTGATTGGTGTTTTACCTTGACTCAACATGTTCATCGTGGCATATGGGCTAAGGGCTGTGGAGCCTGTCTTTCCGTAACCAGCGCGTAGCTTCAAATCGCTAATCCAGGTCGCACTTTTGATAAATTCCTCTTCCGAAAGACGCCATGCGAGCGCTAAGGATGGAAAGAATCCCCACTTTTCTCCAGCACTATAACGTGATGAACCATCAGCACGTCCACTCACAGTCGCTAGATATTTCCCTAAATAGGAGTAATTAATACGTCCTAAATAAGACATTAAAGTCCATTCCGAAAAACCGGTGGAAGGCGTTCCAAAAACGGAGGCGCCCGAAATCTGATCGGTGCCTGGCACATCGCTTAGGAAACCTGTACCACTTAAGGAGCTACTTTTTGATCGACTATTTTGATAAGTAAATCCAGCTGTAACGTCTAACGCGTGTTTATTATCAAAATCCTTGTTATAATTTAGGATATTTTCATTTAAGATCGAGACATCGTTATTGTTGGAGACCGATCCGGAGGACGAACCGTACAGATATTTTGATGACGTGTAGGCATCTGCTCGATAGTCTAGCGTTTCGATACCTAATGATGAACGGATCGATAATCCTGGTATTATTTTATAAACCAACATCAGATTATTGTTCATCAAGTTTGCTCTCGTTAAGTTAGATTGCTCGTTAATTAGGTTGATAGGGTTGTATAGCGCATTGGACATAAAAGGATAAGCCAACTGCAAATTTCTGTAGCTTCCGTCATCATTATACACGCCTAACGTTGGCGGTGCTGCAATTGAACCACCGATCAAAGATCCCCCTCTATTTCCGCCTCCGCTATTCTGCGCATCAGTCCCTGTCTTGGCATACGCCATGTTCAAATGCGCGGTAAAATGTTCATTGAATGTATAATCAAGATTCGAACGCAGGTTATATTTATCGTATTTACTGTTCTTAATGATACCGTCGCGATTCATGATCGAACCGCTAATCAGGGCTTTAATCTTATCGGACCCACCAGCGATCGATAAGTTATGATTTTGAATGGGTGCATCGGTATAAACTAAGGACTGCCAGTTAGTACCCTCGCCGGCAGCATTAATTTGCTCTTGCGTGAAATACTCCTTGCCGTTATCGTTTTTCTGCTGGATATTATAAAAGCGCATATATTCCTGTGCATTCATTAATTCCAGTTGTTTGATCTGCGATTGAACGCCATAGTTCCCGTCGTAGGCAATTGACGCTTTTCCTGCTTTTCCACGTTTGGTTGTGATTAGTACTACACCGTTCGAGGCTCTAGATCCATAAATCGCGGTAGCCGACGCGTCTTTTAACACTTCAACTGATTCAATGTCTAAACTATTGACTGATGAAGGATTACTTGGAATACCATCAATGACATAAAGCGGATCATTTCCTCCTCGAATTGAATTGCTCCCACGGATACGAACGGTAAAATTCCCGTTGGGAGAGCCTGAATTGGCGGAAACCGAAACACCAGCTACTCGACCTTGCAAACCTTGTATGGGATTTGGAACCACATATTCAGACATCTTTTCCCCACTGACCGAAGCAATCGAGCCCGTAACATCTCTTTTCTTCATGGTACCATAACCCACCACGACAACTTCATCGATAGATTCGTCGTTCGTTTTAAGTGTGATAGTAACCTCTTTGCTGAGCAGGGTAATTTCTTGCCCTTCATAACCGATTGAAGACAGTACGAGTACGTCTCCTAATTTGCCGGGTATAACAAATGAACCGTTGGCATCGGAAGACGTACTTGCCTTATTCTGCCTGTTTGTTATACTAATACCTGGGATCCCGGCCCCTTGTTCATTAAGCACTTTTCCTGTTATATTTTCTTGCATTCCTGAAGGCTCAGCAAACACAAAAAGAGAATACAGAAAAAAGCCTAATGTAAGCGTTAAATAAATTCTCATAGTTTATAGTTTTTTGTTGGTTAGGCAATTTTACATTGGAAAATTGTATTTGGTATTATAAAATCAATGTTAAAACATAGTCAATCAAAAACCAAATAGCGCCTAAATAACCAGCAAAAAACAACAGGATAAACAATACTTAAAACACTGTATACCAATGCTATAAAAAATTAAAACTTTAATTTACCGAACCTAACCAAACGGACGACCTTTTCCAGCTCATTTTTACATTGTAAAATTAAAGCCGATAAACTACGCTAAATTTTGAAACGCCTATCTAATCAACTTGGTCAACTCTTCCAATGTACCTTCGCTGAGGCCATACCTCATCTCGACCAAATCAAATACATATCTAAGCCAATTCTGAACGGTTAAGCATTGGATCTGAAAGGGATCTGAAAGGGATCTGAAAGGGATGTGAAAGGGATCTAGGCAATACCAAAATAAAAGAGCCGCTAAAGCTAGCGACTCCAAAAAATCAAGAGGCAGACTTTCGAAGAGAAAGTCTGCCACCTTTGACACCTATGAATGAAACTCTATTACAATTCGACGCTACTATTTAGTTTCCGCCACGCACGCGCCCCTGCTCCTCGCTCTTGCGATTTAATTTGTCGAATGCTTTCCCGTTGCTCCCAATCTTATAGGATAGGGTCAATAGAAATGTGCGACTGTCTAAATTAAAATGCTGATCCATGCGTACGTTTCCTGAAAATGATGCTGTGCGATAGCGTTGAGTCTTAAACAAATCGTTCGCCGCGATTTTCACACTCATTTTATTGGCGTATAATTTTTTCATAATTCCAGCTGAAACATATCCGGATGATTTTTGCTTGAAAACGCCGTCCGACTGCGGAGATTGGTATCCGGCAACTAACTCGAGCGACCATTCTTTAGGAAATCTGACTGTATTATTGCTGATTGCATTGACCGACCACTGTCTATTATCAATCACTTCATTACGGAAAGCGCCAAAATAGTGGTTCTCATACAACGTTACATTATTAATACTATGAATGGATTTGATGGGGGAAATGGAGTAACTTAAATTGAACCCCTTATTTCGATAGCCTTCAATATTATGCAAACTTCGAATCGTGATATTCTGGGCCGGCAATTGCGTCAGCACACTCGTCATAACGTCTTTGACATCAGTGTAGAATAGTGAAAGATGCAGATTTTGTTTCAGTGAATAGCTGAGTTCGAAATTATTGGCTAACTCAGGTTGCAAGGTCGGGTTCCCCTCCCAAAATACAAACGCATCTACATAAAATCGGAAAGGATTTAAATCTTCGTAGTCAGGACGATTGATTCGACGACTATATGAAAACCTGAATTGATGACTATCGTTGAGTTTGAATCCTATAGCTCCACTTGGAAATAGATTCGTATATTCTTTTTGAGTAATTGTTTTAGTCGTCAATTGATTACCATTTGCTCTCGTGTGCTCTGTTCTTAAACCTGCCATTAAGTTCCACTTTTGTAACTCCAAATGATAATTCACATAACCCGCATGAATTTGCTCTTCATATAAAAAATGATTGCTCGTCCCCAGATCAGCCACCCATTCATCCCCTCGTAATGTATCATTTATTGCGTTGTTGTCTGCATCCATCCAGCTACTCTTCCATCCTATTTCCACACGTTGTTTTTCAGCAAGATGGTGCAAATAATCAATTTTTGCCACATATAACTTGCTTAAGGAAGGTGTTGTATTCTTACGTTGTGAGGTGTAGGGCTGTTCGAAATCCGTTTTTTGGAATCTGCTCACAAGTAGTTGATTCGCATCAAAATCTGCATGCATGTAGTCGAAATCAACGGCAAGTACATGTTCCTTCTTCCCTATCTTTTGCAACAAATTCAAATTGATATTATGGGAATTCCAGTCACTAACATTACTATTGTCTGTTAACGAATTTGAGATAAGACGATTATCCTCGAACAAGACATTGTTATATCCCTCACTTAGGTTTTTATAAGTTCCAAAATTACCAGACCATAATGCACCTAACTGAAGGCTTTCGGAGACCTGTACATCCATGCCAAATTTTGCATTATTGGTGTTTAAGGGTTCACTAGTTTGGGAATACTGTTTTGATTTCCGCGCAAGGCTCTCTGTGGGTAGTATTGAAAAATATCGATCAAATGTTCGGAATTCCTCTTCTCCTCTGTAGGCATAGTCATAACTACCGATAATATTAATCACTTTATGTTGACTATTGAAATTAATTCCAGCACCATATCGTTCCTTTCTCCCAGCACCGACAAACGTATTAACCGCCAAATTAAAACCAGGCTTGTGACCATCTTTCAACTGCAGATTAATCAATCCCCCCATTCCAGCAGCATCATACTTCGCCGAAGGGTTCGTAATCAATTCGACAGATTTTAATGATGTAGATAAAGTCCCCTGTAATAGGGTAACCAGTTCTTTCTGCGAGAGATAGGAAAGCTTGCCATTGATGAGAATACCAACGTCGGATTTCCCGCGCATACTTATATTTCCATCCTCATCGACTTTCACTCCTGGAGCACGTTTTAAAATTTCTAAAGCGTTCATTCCGTCCGAAAGAACGCTATTTTCCACGTTGATAACCAACCTATCAGATTTTTGCTCGATAAACGGTCGATTCCCTACGATCGAAACAGCATCCAATATTTTTGAAGAGGAGATCAATATAATCTGCCCTAAATCAAGTAAGGTAGAATCGATTATGATCTGCTCACGGATATTATCTTCATAACCTAAATATGAAAACTTAATAAGATAGGTGCCTGGAGTCAGTTCCTGTTGAAATTGCCCATGGGCATCGGTGGTGAAAGAAATGGGCCTTATACCTGGTTTAGTAAAGCTAATGTTCACCTGGTCAAGCGCCTCATTTACGTCATTGACAACAAGCCCTTTTACGCCGACTATCTTTTGTCCAAGACAGTGGAAAGTAAGAAAAAAGAATACAGCTAACAATTGGAAACGGATCTTCATAATAAATAATGGAGTTACGGAAAAAAAAATAAAATTTGTATGCTGGCACTATATCGATGCGTTTGTGATTATTTCTTTGTTTTTGACAAGCCCAGGCTTTTGTACTGGCGTCTTTTTCTTCTTTCTTCTACCCCACCAGATGAGGAATCCAGTGATAGGTAACGAAGTAGCTATCATACCTGCGAGAAAGGTGGATAACTTTCCAAATTGTCCCCACCATTGTCCCATGTGGAGTTGCCAGATTGCATTTTCAACTTTCTCGTGAATAATAAAGGGTTTTGCCATGACGATTTCCTCTCCAGTATAGCGATCATAAGCTTTAATATCCAAATTTTCAGTGCTTTTTAACCCCGAAACACCAAGTTGAATCACAAATGCGCCTAATTTCTTGAGATTGTATACCCAAATTCCTGCATTTTCTTGATCTGGATTTTCTGCTAAGGCTTTATAGGCGAAGGGAGCAATATCAAGTGATTCACGATGTTCATCGAATTTGGGTAATACGGTAAGCACATGTTCTCCAGAACCACCTAGCGATTTGCTGATTACCTCTCCTAAAGAATGAAAAAAAATGAAGATTCCGGTAACACTTAGTACAAAGCAAATTAGTAAGGAGTAAAAGCCATATACATTGTGTAGATCATAATTTAGTCTTTTAAATTTCGAGCTCCACTTAATCGTAAAAGAGTCCTTTACCGTTTTTTTTGTCCATCGCTTTGGCCACCAGAGAATCAACCCTGTAATACACCCGATAACAAAAATGATGGTGGATATAGTGACGATCCAATGCCCAACTTCTCCAGCAAGTAAAGAGGCGTGGAAATGTGCAGTGACATAAAAGAAGTGGGCAGTAGGATCGATTTTTAACACTTCAGCCGTATAGGGATTTACATAAATGAACGTTAATTGATGCGTTTTTTCATTGAACGCTCGAACTCGAACGCTACGTCCGGGATCATTAAAAAATACTAATTGCGAAATATAATAGGTACTATCGATTTGCTTTACATTAGCCATTATTTGGGTAGCGCTTGCTTTTTCCGGACCAATCTCCACATAACGTGCATCGCCAGCGCTCCATTCTAAAAACTCATCGGAGTAAACAATCAAAGTTCCCGACAGACAGACGAGTACCAGAATGACACCGGATATCAGGCTAGGCCATAAATGTAACCAGGCATTTAATTTCGAAAACCATGTTTTTCCCTTTTTCTTTGCTGGTGCATCCGACAGAGCAGCCTTTCCGGTCGATCTTAATTTAAAGTTTGCCATTTCCAATTGGTTTAGGAATGCTGGGTGCATGCTACACCCAGCAGATTGATGGATAAATTAATTAGAACTTAAATGATAGATTTGCTAAAATTTCAAATGGCTTTTGTGGTTTTCCAAAAATGTCCCAGTACTTGATATCGCTAAGGTTGTTCAACTTAACGCCAACTCTATATTTTGGCTTATCGTAAAATGCAGTCGCATTGTATGTTGTATAAGATGGTACGGCAAATACTTCTTGGATATCTAAATACACTTTATCAACATGATTAACCCCTGCGCCTAGTCCAAATCCTTGAAGCGGGCCTTGTAAGAACTTATACGACGTCCAGGCATTTGCTACATGCTTAGGTGCCCAATTCTTGCGTTTGTTCATATTCGCTTCAATGCTCTTAACGTATTTAATATCGTTGTATCCGTATCCCAGGATAATATTCCAGCCAGTAGTCGGGTTAGCGATGAAATCAAACTCAAAGCCTTGGCTTCTGAGCTTTCCATCCTGTACGGAAACATTCTGTAGTACCTGACGCAAAGTGTTCGTTACGTCGATATGATAATAACTAATTGTCGTATTGATTCTGCCATCGAGGAACTCCCCTTTCGCACCGAATTCATACTGATTCGCTTGTTCTGGCTTCCAATTCATTAATACGGGTTGTACCGATAAATCCTTATCGTTGGCTAATCCTTGCGATGCGCCCATATTACGGAAGCTATTCATGTAGTTTGCGAAGATCGAAAGCTGACCTTGGATTGGTTGATATACTAGTCCGAATTTTGGAGATACAGAGGTTTGATTGTATCCTTCCAACGTTGAAGCACTATTTTTTTTCGGATCTTTGTTTGGTGTAAAGGAGTAGCTATCGTTACCCATATATCGATTCACGCGTAAGCTAAGCATCACAAATAGGCGATCATCAATATTCGTTACGTTTGACAAGTATCCGCTTAAGTTTTTGTATCCCGTTGTACTGTATGCATCCCCCGGACTTTGTGCAGCTCTTGACTTAACAATATCGGCGCGAGAAATTGGTTTCCAGTGCGGATCAGCAACGCCTACTGTATCATACGTCAAGAAGTATGGTGACATGCTTTGATCCGTATCTTTGTAGAACGAATAGTCGATACCCGCAACCAAGGTGTTTTTCACATTGCCGATGAAGAAATCTCCTGTAAAATTCTGTTGCAAAGAGTTATATGTTAAATTTAGGCGGTCGAATATCCGGTATCTACGTAAAATTTGATGATCATTTAGATAGGTTGGAACAAAGAAGATAGATTCTTTATCACCGCTTTGATTAAATTGATAAGAGGTTCTAGATACCCAATTATCCGAGATTTTGTAGGCCAACTCCGTTCCTAGATTGATCCCAAATCTAGGAGTTGAAATATCATCGCTAATTAATGATTTCAAATAGGGCAGCGGCACTTTGTCCATCGTTCCATAAGTCAATTTTCCGTATTTCTATTGTAAGCCATCAAGGTCTTTTCAGGGGCATAGATATCTGCATCAAAGCTTACTGTGGTACGATCGTTGGCTTTGAAAAGCAAACTCGCTGCAAATCCGAAAGCTTGTTGTCTGCCAGCATCTTGAAATCCATTTTGCGTAGTACCCAATACATTAAAACGAGCAAGTGCTGTGCGATCTGCATTTAAGGGCGTGTTTATATCGGCCGTTACGCGGTTCATGCCCCAACTTCCTGTTGTATAGCCGACTTCACCACGAAATGATTCAAATGGTTTCTTTGTAATTGTATTGATTACCCCGCCATAAGAACTTGCTTGTGCTCCAAACAATGTTGCTGATGGCCCTTTTAGCACCTCGACACGTTCGAGATTAAAAATTTCATTCGCAAAACGGGGAAAACTAGGTAAGCTATTTCTCAATCCGACTTTTGCATTGAAGCCACGTAGAAATAAGTCACTTCCATTATCGTTCACACCTACATTTGCTACGGAACCCGCGACTTGGGACATTGCGGCATTGAAGTCGGTCGCGCCTAACTCTTGTATCAACTCTTTGCTAACGACACTGTAAGCTTGCGCATTTTGGAGATTGCCCAATGGCATTCTTGCAATTTCGGCGGATTCTTTCCTAGCAAACTTGTTGCGCTGTATATCGGATACGATGACTTCTCTTAATTGATTCGCTTGAGAAGGTACCGTAACGGTAGGTACTTCGGTCGTTTTATTTGCAATTACTCGTATAGCTGTTTCATGAACGGTATAATTCGCATAGCTAACGACTAAGGTATAGTTGCCCGCTGGCGCAGAAAATGAATAGCGACCTTCGGTTGTTACCGATGTTCCGTAGCTTGTACTTTTTAATTTGATTGATGCGTAAGAAAGTGGTTTGCCATCCATTGTAAAGACTTTACCATCGATTTGGCCGATTTGCTGTGCTAATCCTAATACTGGCAGAAGAAATACAAACAGTAAGAGATAAAAACGCTTAATTTTTTGGTTTGAAAAATTGTATTGCATACACTATTTTTATTTAGAATAATTATAAATAATGATGCAAATGTATTAGTTTTAACCTCCTCGAAATATCAAAAAGAGGATTATATACTATCAAAAAAGGGATATTTTGAAAACGATACAGCTACAAGATTTTTACGGAACCGACTTATTATCAGAGATTATTAAAAACAAAAAACCTGACTTTTCAAGAGCTGGTTATCATTTCAAATTATTAGAAAATGAATTTATTGAAGGCACGCTGCAATATATCTATATCGACAGTTTACTCATCTGCTACCAAGAATGGAAGCTCGTTAGGCCTTTTCGATTAGCGATCGCTCATCGCCGCAAGCTGGTGAAATTACAGTTTGAAATTCAGGGTGATTCAAAGTTCAAAAGTTTCGATGAACAACAGATAAACATACCCAACGGGCATTATCAGTTTATTCATATCCCGAATGCAAAAGGCACCCTCCAATATTCAAAATCTAGAAAAGTATTGGATGTACACATTCCCCTACCCTATATTCTAAAGTTCCTTGCATCGCAAGGATTAAGTGACAGGGAAATTCATGAACATTGTTTATTAAAACATTACAGTTTCTTTCACTCGGCCAGGCAGATTACACCGCAGCAACATAGCTTAATACAAGAATTATTAAATCATCAGTATCAAGAAGAATTCGCTAGAGAGTTTATAAGAATTAAAACCTTAGAACTAATTTATTCAGCATTTCGAGATAACACGACTGCATCTGTAGAATCGAGATGGCGCTTAGAGGACCGAAATATTCTAGTAGACATCAAAAACTATTTGGATTGCAATTTTCAGAAAGAATTGCGACTGAAGAACATTGCCAGACAATTCGGGATTAACGAAAATAAATTAAAGAATGCTTTCAAGGAGCTCTTCCACGATACGGTGATAAACTATGTAAGGAAACAACGTGTTCAACACGCACATCATTTACTGTTGCACAGCGACATGGATATTAAAGAGATCGCTTACATTAGTGGGTTTAAGTATGCACATCATTTCTCGCAGGTTTACCTTCAACATTACCAACAGCTCCCAAGTGCAACGCGTCAATCTTTTAATCGCTAAAAACTAATTCATTAAGATTAACTCAGAACCAATCTTATCCGATAGGCTCTTCATTAAAGGCGGAATATGGTAGCGATCAAGATCTTTCCAAAATGCTTCTGTATAGTTACTTTTTTCTTCCAAGAACATCCAACGCTTATCATTGGGTTTTGATTGCTTGTACTGTTCTTTGGTCAAAAAGCTCCGTTCCATTACATAGAATTCAGTCGCATAATCTCTTGGCATATATCCGTGTTCTTTTTGTCGCTTGATCGAGGCAGATACTGTTGATACGCGACTTATTAAGTCGATAATATCCGGGTTCTTAAAGTTTTTTCCCTGGTACGATTCTGATCTTGTACTCTTATTCACATCAATTTGAATTCTAAAAAAGCTTACGTGGGCTTTCTTCCCCGGTGGAAACACATTGTAGAATACCTGTGTGTTTCCATCAGCTCCTACTTGCGCATAGCCCATCGCTAAACCTTCCTTCTCGATTATCGTTTTATCGCCAACGGATTTGAGCGTTGCGCCTTTTATTTCTCCAACCGATTCCAATAAGCTCTTTCCTTGAATTGCGGCAATAGATGGTTTGAAATACATTAAGGATCCTTGGGTGTCTTTCAATTCTTGATTCGCCTCCTTGTTGCTGAACAACCGATATTGATGCATTTCCATCTTCGTCTTTCCTTTATTTTTATTAATCGGTATGTAATAGCTTATAATACCATCGTATAAATAACGAGATCGATTATTGAAGGTTTCATAATTTCTGAAATAACCTTTCAAAACGACGTAATCATATTGCTTGCGAACTAAGGCAGGTACTTCATCCAAAGCAACACTGCGTGAATGCATTTGAATCATGCTAGACTTGATAAATGTTGCATTGGAAATCTCCAGATTTAAATAAGAAATATGATTTAAGCTGATTGTTTTCGAATGATAGTCCGACAAAGAATCCAAATACACCAAACCATTCAAATCCGAAGAACCTATTAACATTCCTGCATCTGTATAGATATTAACGCCTGAAATTGGATTTTTACTCAAACTATCAACAATCTTTATTTGTGCAATGGCAGTGCATATTGAAGAGAGAAAAATCAAGAAGAAAATAGGAATTCTCATATGTGTATTGGATTCATCGGAGCTAAGATATACAATTATGAGAATTATCGATTGGACGGTTAACAATCTTTAACCTTAATCTTTTTTCGCAAAACTAAAATTAAGGATTGAAAATCAACATTATAAATACAATAAATAGCGCGATGTGCATTAATCCTACCATTGGTGAAGTTCGTCGGCCTAAAAAGGTCATCAAACTCAGTAATAGCGTTAATACGAACATAATTGTTTCTGCACCTGATAAACCAAAGTGTACCGTCTTCCCAGATATCAAACCAACGATTAATACGGCAGGAACTGTTAACCCCACAGTAGAAACAAATGCTCCATGGCATAGATTAATAGCACGTTGAAATTCATTATTTAATGCAGCTTTTACCGCTGTCATCGATTCCGGTGTAAATACAATGATCGCAATCAAGACACCGCCCAAAGAGATTGGGAGTTTTGCCACTTGAATTCCATAATCCACAACTACCGCCATTTGATGCGATAATAACACAATCGGTAGTATCATTCCAAGTAGCAGAATTGAACGGATGATAATCTCTGAAGTATTGGATTCGGATTTTTGTACATTCACGGCAGCGTCAGACATTTTCTCTTGTTGCAGTTCTGCAAAACGAATCTCCATCTTGCCCAGAGCAGGTTGAACATAATGATGACTATATTTAGTCATCTGAAAATATAGAAAAGCGGCATACAGTGAAGCGACTAAAGCCGAAAGAAGAATTGCCTGTATTGTGCTAAAGGCCCCATCGCCGGCACCTATAATAAAGTTTGGAAGCATCATCGAGATCCCCCCTAGCATAATAATCATACTATGATAGGCCATTGCGCCTTGGGCGTTGTATTCCTGCTCGCCGAATTTCAATCCACCTAATAATAAACACAAGCCGATCACAAGGTTCATAATAATCATCATCACCGAGAAAATTGAATCCTTACCAATCGAGGGATTATCCGTTGGCCCAAGCATCACAGCAGCAATTAGAATTACCTCGATTGACACGATGGAAAGAGTTAGGATTAAGGTTCCGTAAGGTTCCCCTAACTTATGAGCTAACTCGTCGGCTTCCTTAACGACGCCAAATGCCGCGCCTACAATAGTTGCAAGCAATATTCCAAATAGGCAGAAGGCCGTCAAATTGTTGATTTGTTCATTCCCTAAATCTTGACCAAATATGGTAAGAACAATGACAACCAACCAAACTAAGCCCAATCGAACCCGAGTGGAATTCGGGATGATTTCCTTCAATACTAATTTCTTTCCTGTATTCATGACGCGCTCTTATGCTTTACAATTTTTGAAAACCTTGCAAAAATACATGCTCCAAATCGGCAGGAAATTATCCTGGGATAATTAAATTTCAAGAAAAACTACTTCTCTTTTCGAATTCTGCTTAGGCTGACGGGTGTCATACGAAGAAATGAAGCAATGTATTTTAATGGTATTCGCTGTAATAAGGCTGGCGACTCCATTAATAGTTCTTCGTAACGTTCCTTTGCAGATTTAAGTTGGGAAGAAATCCATCGTCTTTCCATCTTTAACAACTCGCCTTCCACAATAACTCGCCCAAGATTGGCGATATGAATATCCTTTTGATATAGACTTTTTAATGTCTCTATTCCAATAGCATATAGCGTGCTATCCTCCATGAGTTCGACATCTTCATAGGATTTCAAATTTTCGACATAGCTACGCATCGATAATACGATATCTCCTTCAAGTCCAAACCAAAAAGTAATGTTCTGATCCGGTTGAGGCGAGTACGCTCTTACCGAACCTTTAGTTAAGAAAAATACCTTGCGTTCTAAACGGTCTGACTCCAATAAGATATAACCTTTGGGATACGTAACACGATCCATATGACTTAAAAGCAGTTCCAATGAATCTGGGGGTAGTTCATAGAAATTGTTGATAACCTGCTCTATTGTCATTGTTTGCGATTTGTTAACCAAATTGGTTTAAAAAGAAATATGCTCTAAAATAAGGTATTTGTTTAAAAAGGATGTGCTAAAGCTCACTTTCTAAGAAAAATTTCAATTTATTTTTTTGATTATTCAAATACTTTATACATTTGCCTAATTTAAAATTGGTCTAAATAAACAAACATCTACCCTATATGCGCCAAATTGGACTCCTTTTAGTTTTTGCCTTTATTTCTCAAGTTGTTGTCGCTCAAACTCTCAACGTATATGTACAGAATCAAAATAAACAGCCTATAGCACATGCTAATATTCTAGTCAACAATAAAAATGTAGGGCATGTTAATGTCAATGGGCAAATAACTTTGGATTTAAGCACCTATCAAGCTCCTTATAGAATTCAGGCTTCTTACATTGGTTATAGTACGAGCACGAAGACTATTACAGCCCTCGGTGCACAAGACAGTCTCATTTTTGAACTATCCGATAATAACAAGTTAGATCAGGTGGTTGTGACTGCCGGCAGAAAACCAGAACACTTGTCAACTGTCCCCTCCTCCATTACGATTTTAACTGAAAAGGAAGTTCAGGCGCAAAGTCAAATTAATAACAATCTATCCAATATTCTTGGCGCAACAGTTCCCGGATTGGGAACAGCTACAAATAAAGCGACCAATTCCGGACAAACGTTACGGGGCCGCGCGGTATTAGTACTTATAGATGGTATCCCACAATCGACACCTTTGATGAATGGTGCGCGGGACATTCGTACAATTGACCCGAACGTCATTGAACGGGTAGAGGTTATCAAAGGAGCTACCTCCGTATACGGAAATGGTTCTGCGGGAGGTATCATCAACTATATCACAAAAAAGAGTCCTGAAGAAGCCAAGTTAATCCAAGGTATAAGTAGTGTTCGTGTCGGCATCAACCCACTTCATAGCGATGAAACCATGGGTTACAAGTTCTCACAATTATTATACGGACGCAAAAACAAATTTAGTTATACGCTGAGTGGATCGACAGATTATACCGGTCTGCAACGGGATGCTGATGGGCTACCCTTAGGTCAGACAGATGGTTTATCCAATTCTTACCAAAACAACGCCTTTATCAAACTAGGCTACGACATCGATTCAACCTCCTCTATCGTTGCCTCTTACAATTATTATAACAGTACCCAACACGCTAAATACGTCAGTCAAACCGGTAAATACGATCTCAATCCTACTATTGGCATCAAAGGTGAAGATCCAGGTAAACCGACGGGAACTCCCTATAATCATAATGCCATGATTAATTATACCAAGTCGGGGATATTTGGAGAAAGTTCATTGCAAGCCACTTTGTACTATAATACCTTTCGCTCCATGAATCGTTACGTCGAGAAAGGAACAGCGTGGTTTGGCCCCGGTCAAACACAGATTAACTCCGAGAAAAAGGGCGTTCGATTGAATCTAAATACGCCATTCCAGATTTTCAAATCAGCAGCCGAATTGACCTATGGATTGGATTTATTAAACGATGTTACCGATCAAGATTTAACAGATGGACGCGTCTATATTCCACATATGAATATGTTTAATCTTGCACCTTATGCGCAATTGAGATTGGATATTGTCGAAAATCTTATTTTGAAAGGCGGGGTTCGCTATGAAAATGCCACAGTGAAGATCGACGATTTTAATACGATAGCATCTGGACCAAATAATGAAGGAAGTATTGCCGTTAAAGGGGCTAAGATACCTTACAAAGGCGCCACCTTTAACGCAGGACTGCGATTTAACAAATACGAGATTTTCAATCCTTTCGTAAGTTTCTCGCAGGGTTTTGCCATCAATGAGCTTGGACGTATTGTACGACGCGCAACTGACAGTGATTTAGATAGTATAAAAACTGATCCGATAATCACCAATAACTACGAAATAGGATTTTCCAGTCACTATAGCATCTTTAACCTCACCGCGGCATACTACTATAGTGATTCCAAACTGGGTGTGGAACTAGTAGATCAAGGAAATGGTATTCTAGTTGCTCAACGCTTACCTGAGGTAGTACAAGGTTACGAAATTGCACTTGATGCTCGTTTAAATAAGGTGTGGACTGTCGGAGCAACATACGCATATGTCGAAGGTAAATCTGAGCAGGATAATGGTACAAAGACATACTTAAACGGCTCAAGAATCGCTCCTTCAAAAGCGACAGCCTATCTTTATTTCTCACCGAATGATAAGCTAAACCTACAATTGCATTGGCTTTATACGGGTTCGAGAGAGCGCTTTGCTGTCAATGACAAAGGCGTTTATAAAAGCTCTGAAGGCTCTGTATCATCCGTGTCGATGTTTAATTTAGCTGGCTCATATCAATTTAATCAGAAATGGTCAATGGGATTAGGGGTAGAAAATCTATTTAACAAAGATTACTATCCAGTGGTTAGCCAATACCGCGCATTAGATGCAGAATACGTCAAAGGAACTGGCACGACGGCTTCATTAACGCTTAACTATAAATTTTAATGTTTAAAACAGTATCCCTTTGGCTCCATAAATGGATGGGCATACTATCTGGTATTGTCGTTTTTATACTCGGCATCACCGGCTGTATTTATACCTTCCATGATGATCTGAAGTTGATCTGCTATCCGCAAAAATATATTTTAGTATCGCCAGGACAGGCACAAGCGCTAAGTTTAAGCGAGCTGTCTGCAATTGCGAACAAGAGTCTTCCTGATGGTGAGAAAGTATCACGTGTGGACTTATTCCCTGCAAAAAACCGCTCTTGGATATTTAGGGCTCAAGCAACAGATGAGAATGCATTCGGACACTGGAACTACTATACTTATTCCAAGAGAGTATTCGTCAACCCCTATACTGGTGAGGTGTTGGCTATCGAGAACTCAAAAACTGAGTTTTTCCAATTAATGCTTCAATTGCACATGAATCTATTATTGGGAAAGAAAATAGGTCATCCGCTAGTAGCCTACTCGACTGTACTATTTGTTTTCATAATGTTGACTGGCGTTATTCTATGGTGGCCAAAGCGCTGGAAAAGCAATAAAATTAGTCGAAGCTTCTGGCCAAAATGGTCCGTGAATTGGAAAAGATTAAATCACGACCTACATAATATCATAGGCTTCTATTCCTTGATTCTAGGGCTTCTTATCGGACTCACAGGTTTGTTCTTTAGCTTCCCGGCGTTCAAAAGTTGGGCAGGTGATCAACTTGATAAACTTACTTCAGGTAGCACTGCGATTGAAAAAATTGAGCCACTCAACATTCAATGGGGTAATAATCCATTAGACGATGCGCTTAGCTATTTATTAAAAACATATCCTAATTCTGGGATGATGTCAATACGCCTCAGAAAAGACGATGTTGCAAGTTTTGATATACAAATCCGACTAGAGGAACAAAAGACAAACAAATTCAAGTGGTATTATTTCGATAAAAAAACTTTGACATTAGATAAAGTCATCAGTCATGACAAGCAGACTGCGGGTGAAAGGTTAGGGTCTTTAAACTTCGATTTGCACACTGGAAATATTGCAGGTTTGCCTACGAAAATACTAGCCTTTATTATTTCCCTTTTCTGCGCTAGTTTACCTGTTACTGGGTATATCATCTGGATTAATAAATCCAAAAAAAGTGTAAAAAGGAGAATTTAACGACGATAATTGCCGCTGTAAAAATCTTATTTCTCACTCATGAAGGCCTTGATCGAAATGTAGCAAGTTGCCATCCATTTTTATATCAGTTTTACACTGTCCTTTGAAGAAATAATTGCTTATTAAAAAAATATGTCTAATTTAGTCTTGACTTTAGGGGTGTCTACATTGTTGTAGGCTGAGATTTTACCCTTATAACCTGATCCAGATCATACTGGCGTAGGGAAAA
>JBEBRI010000023.1:0-32424 GCA_040394915.1 Sphingobacterium sp. | reverse complement strand
TAGGGATCAGGTAGGGCTAAGCTAGGCTTGAGCTAAATAGAAAACTTGGGGAAAAGCTAAGGCTGTGATCAAAGCGAATGCAGCTTAGTTTTCAGCTATCGCTTATAATAGAATAAGGAGCACTATTCGCTAATTAAAAAAGTATGCTATCTAATAGCTTAATAAAGAAATATTCCTAATCAAATTGCCTCCCCATGGTATTATAAAGTTTCGTGAAATTACAATATGCGCTAGATTGCCATTCAAACTCTTAACGGAGCTCCCTTATAAAGTCGAGCAACTAAGATATCGTGCAAGAACTTAAACGAAGTATAGGCATGCGAACTAAGTTGAGTAAAACGCTCGGAAATATTCGAATGATTTCCATAACATATCAGTAGGCTTGTTTTAAATAGAATTTCTTTAAAAAAAATAGGGAGGCTGGCGCCTCCCTACTTAATCTATTCTATTTACCCATTTATTTCCATCCTCCGCCTAAGGCTTTATAGAGAACCACTTGGTTAAGCATTTTCTCTTTCAGGATATCGACCTCAGCAACCTGAGCGACAACCAATCCTTTTTGGGCGCTAATGATGTCCAGGTAGGTGACCCGGCCTGCTATAAAAAGTTCTTCCGCCGCTGAGATTGACGATTCCAAGGCTAAAACTTGCTCCTGCACGTAATCTTCACGATTTTGAATTGCGCCATGTGTCTTTAAAGCTAAGGAGATTTCGTTTACTGCATTAAGAACCACTTTCTCGTATTCTAAGAAACTGATACCATAATCTGCTTTCATCGTCTCATACTGCGACTTCAATTCTCGCTGCCTAAAGAGTGGCATCGTCACCCCTGCAAATAATCCGTAGGTCACAGACTTTTCAATATTAAACAGCTTATCAAGACTAAAACCTTGCAATCCGAGATAGGGACTAATAGCCACGGAAGGTAAGAAGGATAATCTTGAAGATTCCAATTGATGGAAATCAGCTTTTAAATCCATACCAGCCTTTCGTATATCAATTCTATTATTAAAGAGATCTTCGAAACTTCCTACGGATAGATCGGCAAATAGTAAATTCTCGCGCAATGGATTATTGGATCGAACGATTGGCTGGTAAACTCGGCCAAGAAGTGAATTTATTTGATGCTCATAGGCTAAAATTTCTTGGATTGCGTTTTCTCGCCCCGCTTTGGATTCAGCCAAAATAGATTTGAACTGTTGGACGGCGAGTTCATCCGCACGCCCCGCTTCCTTCTGCGCTTGTACAATTTCTAAAGCACGCTCGTGTAGCGTGATATTTTCCTCATATACGCGAATCTTCTGATCTAGGCTAATTAATTCAAAATAGGCTGATGCTATACTACTGATGAGTTCAGTTTCCATCAAACGTTTCATTTCGCTTTCAGACATCAACTGCATGAAGGAAGCCTCTCTCCTATTTCTAAGTTTCCCCCAAAGATCAATCTCCCAAGAAGAACGTACGCCGACGAAATAGTCAGGGATAAAAGGTTCAGGTAACTTTTCATCATCCGTTAAATTATCGGAAAAATTAGAGTCATAATTACCAATTCCCGATTCTGTATAGTGACCATATTTACGAAGGCCCGCTTCTACAGCTGCGTCAACGGAAGGATAAAGAGAGGCTTTACGAAATCTAAAATTTGCTTGCGCTTTTTCAATACGCAGTACAGCTTGCTTTAAGTCCTTATTATTTAACAAAGCTGAATCAATAAGCGCAATTAAATTAGCATCGGTAAATACGTCGCGCCAAGGCAAATCGGCGAGACTGCTAGTATCTTTCAATGCCTGTTGCGCCTCCGTAGCAAGATTGCTTTCAATTTCCGGATTGCTCGTTTGTTTCGGCACGGTACAAGAGCTAATTAAAAGTAATGCGACCACGGCTACAGTTGCTTCTTTTAAGCCTTTTTTATTTTGCTTAATGCCTTTGTTTTTTCTGCTAGAAAATAGCACAACCAGCCCCGGGATAACGATAACTCCGACAATTGTACCGATTACCATCCCGCCTACCGCAGCTGTTCCGATGGTTCGATTTCCGATTGCGCCGGCTCCGGAAGCTAACATCAATGGAATCAATCCTGCCGCAAACGCGAACGAGGTCATTAAAATTGGGCGCAAACGCGCTACCGCACCTTCAATTGAAGCTTCCAAGACATCCATTCCTTGCTTGCGTTTTAAGTTTGCATACTCCACAATCAAGATGGCATTCTTACCCAGCAATCCAATAAGCATAACGAGCGATACCTGCGCATAAATATTATTCTCGAGTCCGAATACTTTCAGGAACATAAAGGCACCGAATATACCCGCCGGTAAGCATAGGATTACTGGCAGCGGAAGTAAGAAACTTTCATACTGTGCACATAATAATAGATATACGAAGACTAGACATAGTAAAAAGATATAGGCTGCTTGATTACCGGAGATCTTTTGTTCACGAGTCATACCTGACCATTCGATAACATATCCTTGTGGAAGTTCAGCGGCTATACGCTCTACTGCTTCAATTGCTTGTCCAGAACTAAATCCAGGAGCTGCCTGTCCAGTCACCATAGCGGACGTAAACATATTGTATCGGGTGATCTGCTCAGGTCCATAGATACGCTTCATCGTCATAAACGATGAATAGGGCACCATTTCACCATCAGCCGTTTTAACATACAGGTTAAGGATATCTTCTGGACGCTTTCTAGAGAACGCATCAGATTGCACCATCACTTTATACATTTGTCCATAACGAATAAAGTTAGTGGCGTATTGACTTCCTAGTAAGGTTTGCAGCGTACTCATGGAGTTCTCAACAGATATACCCTTCTTAGCGGCTAAGTCATAGTCAATTTCTAACATATACTGTGGAAAGTTCACATCGAATGTAGAACTCACACTCTCGATCACTTCGTCTTCCGTTAATTTTGCCATAAAATCTTTAACCACTTTATCTGTTGCCGCAAGATCTTCGTTACCCGTTCTATCTAATACGCGTAACTCAAAACCAGAAGAGTTACCAAACCCTGGCACCGTTGGTGGCGGGAAAAACTCTACATCCGCATCGGCAATATGTGCTGTTTTTTCACGAAGAACACGCATGACTTCATCGACCGTTTGATCGCGCTCTTTCCATTCTTTTAAATTGATCATCCCCATACCGTAGGATGCGCCAGAAACCTCCGTTACGATACTATAACCGGCCAAAATTGAAACCGTTTCAACAACATCCATTTCACGTGCTAGACCATCTACTTCTTTTAATACGGCTTCTGTACGATCGACCGTGGCACCGGGAGGCGTTGTTACGGCAACATAGATCATCCCTTGGTCCTCCGTTGGAATAAATCCAGAAGGAAGGATCACTGCCGATCCCCAAGTCAAGACGAACATAATTCCTAAAGCAGCAAGCGTAACTAGTCTACGTCCAGCAATTTTACTCAAGGTCCCTTTGTACCCCCAGCTGATTCGATCGTATACACGGTTGAATCCTTTAAAGAATTTATCCAACCAGTTATTTGAAGGCTTTTTATCATGTGGTGATTTTAAAATAATCGCACATAGCGCTGGCGTTAGGGTTAAAGCGTTAATTCCTGAAATAACAATTGCTGCTGCAAGGGTTAGTGAAAATTGCCTATAGAAAATACCGACAGGTCCATCCAGGAATGCTACCGGAATAAATACGGCAGACATCACTAAGGTAATCGCAATTACTGCAGACCCGACTTCATCCATTGCTGCTAAGGTGGCGTCCATTGGCGAGAGATGTTCTTCTTCCATCTTTGCGTAGACGGCCTCGACGACGACAATCCCGTTATCGACGACAATCCCTATGGCCAATACCAAGGCGAATAAGGTTAGTAGGTTGATGGAGAATCCCATCATCTGCATAAAGAATAGCGATCCAATTAAACATACCGGAACGGCAAGAATTGGAATTACGGTCGCTCTAAAATCTTGGAGGAAGATAAATACAACAAGAAATACGAGTATAAAAGCTTCTATTAATGTAATTAAGACGCTGGATATCGATGCGTTCAAGAAACGAGACACATCATACCCCATAGTATAGGTCATCCCTGGAGGGAAAGTCGCTCCTTTAAGTTCCTCCATTCTATTTTTCACATTTTGGATGACCTCTTGAGCATTGGATCCAGGCAATTGTTTCAACATGATCGAGGCGGAAGGTCGACCATCCGTTTCTGACACCATTTCGTAATCCAACGATCCGAATTCAACATCTGCAATATCTTTTACGCGGATAATCGAGCCGTCCACGTTTGCACGAATTGGAATATTTTCATATTCGGAAACTTCAGTAAATTTTCCAGGGTATCGTAGTACATATTGTTGCATATTGACCGTTTTATCGGAACTAATCCCGGTCTGCCCTGGAGCCGCTTCAATGTTTTGTCTACGTAATGCAGCGACAAGTTCTTCCGTAGAGATCGCATATGCTGACATTCGATCCGGGCGGACCCAAATACGCATCGCATAATCCTTCATCCCCATAATTTGGGCGAAGCCTACCCCCTCAATACGTTTTAACTCCTTTAGGATATTAATATCGGTAAAGTTGTAGATAAAGCGTTCGTCAGCGGTTTCATCGTCGGTATATAGGTTTAAGTACATTAACATACTATTCACCTCTTTCTCGGTCGTTACCCCGGCTTTAATAACTTCCTCCGGCAATTCGTCGAGGACCGTCGTCACCCTATTCTGCACGTTTACCGCAGCAATATCGGGGTCAGTTCCCACTTTAAAGAATACCTGAATGAGTGTTGTCCCGTTATTTGTTGAAACGGTGTTCATATACGTCATCCCTGCAACCCCATTGATAGCCTTTTCTAGCGGAATAGCAACAGCATTTGTACTTACCTCGGCATTTGCCCCCGTATAATTTGCGGTCACCACTACCGAAGGTGGAACTATATCAGGGAACTGGGTAATTGGCAACGTGAATAGAGCCAACAGTCCCAATAAGGTAATAAATATGGATATGACCAGTGATAATACGGGTCGTTTTATAAATTTTTAAAACATGAAATAGCCTTCCTCTCTTAGTTATTTACCATTTTTGGTTTAACGATCATTCCATCACGCAAGGCGTTTACCCCCTCGAATACGATCTTTGAGTCCTTAGGTAAACCTCCTTCGACTATATAATAATGTCCGACACGTTGACCATTTTGGAAAGGCGTCATTTTTACGGTATCCCCTTTTAGGGTATATACGTAGGCTTTATCTTGAATTTCTACGACGGACTTTTGATGCACCATCAGGAGGTTTCCAGTTTTGGTAGGTACGCCAATTCTGCCGGTTGCACCATGTTTTAAGATGCCATTCGGATTAGGGAACTTCGCACGAAGGGATATCGACCCCGTGCTCGCTTCAAATTCTGATTCCACAATCTCGGCTTGTCCGCGATGTGGATAAATCTGGCCGTCGGCTAAAATCAATTGCACTTCTTTATTAAAATGCGCTCCTTGTGCTTCCGGTGCAGTCACGATCGAAAGGTATTCAGGTTCGGAGATATCGAAATATACGTTTACATGTTGTAGGTCTGAGATGGAAGTAATTAATGATCCTTCCTCCAAAAGCGATCCCTCTTTCAATAGAATTCGATCAATTCTTCCTTCAAAAGGTGCGCGAATTTGTGTATTTGCTAACTTGGTGCGGTTTTGATTTAATACAGCTTCTGCTTCTTTTACTTTTGCGTGTGCCGCACGAAGTTGAACCCTTAGCAAGTCGTACTCTGTCGCGCTAACAATATTTTTATCGACCAATTTCTTGGTTCTTTCCATTTCTAATTCCACTTTTTTCACTTCGGCTTCCGCACTGTTAACAGCAGCCTGCGCTTGTGCAAAATCCGCTTTGTATTCGTCATCGTTCAAAGCGAATAGGACTTGGCCTTTGCGTACATGGGCGCCCTCGTCTACATATATTTTGTTTAAAAATCCGGTCAGTCTAGATCGCAATTCGACATTTTTTTGAGACTGGATGTCGGCGATATATTCTTTATAAATTACGGTATCCATGTGGATCAAGTTGGTTACAGGTACTACCTTAGGTTGGGCGGTAGATACCTTTTCATTACTGTTTGCTGTACAAGATGCAGCAAGCAATGCCCAGCCCAGTATAGGGAGCAGCATACGATTATTTTTCATAGCAATTTAAAAATGTGGGTATATAAATAAAATAGAATACAAATAGGATTTAGGCGTCGACCAAAGGGCACACCTAATGAATGAAACGCAAATGAGAGTTTCTAGGGAAATTAGAATGGGCGGTATCTATACAAAAAGCTGTAATAGCCAGGGAGGCATAGCGTTTTCGACAGATAAAATGGATGTTCTTGTTCTTTGATCGGATTAAGCACCCTAGCCAAAAGCCACGTAAAAAACATGACCATCGGTAGCAAGCCAATAAACAAGGTGAATATGCGATATTCGTCAAAGATAATTTCAGGAAGTGATTCGGGTAGTTCTGTATGGTTGATATCTAAGACTTCACCTAAAACGACTTCAACCAAGGTTTCGTTCGAAACTTTGGGAGTGAGACCGAAGTAGTCACTCTGCTTGACCTCATAACACAAAATATTGAGGTAGCCAAATAAAGCCAAGAAGTGAAGTATCTTAAACATACTTCGCAAAGTTAACGAACCTAGAAGGAGCTGTTATATCAGAATTGTAAAAAATCTGTGATAGAAGGCGTTTAAGGCTTCTTCTTTGTCATCTCTGTGTCCTTATCGGTTAATTCATCGTCGAATAAGATGCGTATGGACGGCGTATAGGTGTCCTCATGTTGTCCGTTCTTAGCAGCCCAAAAGAATGCGCCCAAGAAGAACAGTGCGATAATAACGCTACAGCCAATCAACATGAATATAATGTCCATAGTAACAAATTTAAATTAATTTTCTTCGTCTTGCATAAGCACGGGTCATCAAACTCGTGAAAGAGATAATAGTCACTGTACTAATAGGCATTAAGATCGCTGCAAATAAAGGAGACATGGTTCCTTGAACGGCAAAACTTAACCCGATAGTATTATAAGCAAGGGATATCATAAAGCTCATTTTAATAACTTTTACAGCATCCTTACTGAACTGAAAAAATTTCGGTAGTTTCTCGAATGAAGCTCCATCCAAAATCGCATCGCAACCTGGTGAGAAATTATTGATATCATCGGATACAGCGATTCCCAAATCTGCTTTTCGTAGTGCCCCCGCATCATTCAGGCCATCTCCGAGCATACAAACTTTTTGCTTTTCTTTTTGCCAACCTTCAATCTTGTTTAATTTGTCAGATGGCGTTTGGTTGAACAATAGAACTGCCTGGGATGGGAATATTAGTCTTAATGCATCTGCACGTCGCTCATTATCGCCAGAGAGTAAATGCAGTTGGTAATGGTCAGCATTAAGCCTGTTTATTACCTCCGATAAACCATTCCTCCAGGATTGTTCCAGCGTAAACAAACCTTTAACTTTGCCATTTACGCTAATGTAAACAATAGATCCCTCAAACTCTTTCTTTTCTGTACCAACAAAAGAAGCAGACCCGACTTTCATTTCCCAATCTTGGTAGGTCGCGGACTGCCCCTTTCCTACAATTTCTTGATAGTTGGAGATTGGAAGAACAGCCATTTCCCCCAACCACTTTTTAATCTCTCGACTCAGCGGGTGATTTGAATTTCGACAGATTGAATAGAGGAGGTTTTTTTCTTGTCGAGCGAGCTCTCCTTCGAAATACATGCTTGATGCGTTTGGAGAGGAGATTGTACCCGTTTTATCGAAAACGATGGTGTCAATCGCTGCCATTTGTTCGATCGCCGCTGTATTTTTTATATATAATTTATTCTTATCAAAAATACTTAACGCCGCAGATAAGGTGAATGGAGAGCTTAATGCTAATGCACAAGGACAAGCAATAATCAGTACGGCAGTAAATGCAGCCCATGCTTTCTCCGCATTTCCGGTGATGCCCCAAAACAAAGCAGCAGCGAAAGCAATGAGCAGAAGGGCAATTGTAAAGTACTTACTAATGAAACCAACAAAGGTTTCAAATTTCTTTTCTACTTGCTTAAAGCTTTCATTATTCCAGAGCTTGGTCAAATAACTTTGTGAAACTGCTTTGACGACCTCTAATTCAATGGCCTCTCCTATTTGTCGTCCACCCGCGTAGACCACTTCACCTAACACTTTATCGACGGGATTACTTTCGCCAGTTACGAAACTAAAATCTACGGACGCCTTCCCTTTTAATAGCATCGCGTCGGCAGGTATGATTTCATTATTGCGTACCATGATTCGATCGCCGACTTTTAAATCTGCAATCTGTGTGGGCTTGCTGGTATCATTTTCTAATACCGTTACCGCAACTGGGAAATAGGAACGGTAGTCACGTTCGAAGGAAATATGATGATAAGTTCTTTGTTGAACCCACTTTCCAATTAAAATAAAGAATACCAAGCTGCATAATGTATCCATAAATCCGGGTCCCGTTTGTGTGATAATTTCAAAAGCGGAACGGAAGAACAGTACGAAAATCCCTAAGGCAAGCGGTACATCAAGGTTTAAGCGTTTTTGCTTAAGGCTATACCATGCCGATTTAAAATAGTCGGCTGCGGAGTATAAAAGTACCGGCAATCCAAACGCAAGGTTCATGTAACCGAAAAAGCTAGCATATTGTTGTTCAAATTGCGCCATTCCAAAATATTCCGGAAAAGATATCATCATCGAGTTCCCAAAACAGAACCCTGCTACGGTTATCTTGGCGACTAACTTATTTTGATTGATTTTCTTACTTTGCTTGATGACATCCTGGAGCGTAATTTTAGGATCATAACCTATTTGTTGAAGCAATTCAACCAGGCCTCGCAATGAGAGTTCATTTTTGAGGAAGGTGATACTTGCTTGCTTCTTCATGAAATCTACTTGAGAAGTCTTCACTCCAGGGTTCAGCTTATATAAATTCTCTAGCAGCCATATACAAGAAGAACAATGTATGGCAGGAACGTAGAAGGTGATTATTGCCATATTATCGTCTTGATAATCGACCAATTTAGCGATAATATTAGGTTCGTCGAGGTAAGCGAGGTCTTCTTTTTGGGCGCGTTGTGATTTTCCAGGATGCGTATTATAACGGTAATAACTCGCTAAGTTATTTTCATTTAAGATCTGATAAACTGTTTGACAACCCAAGCAACAGAAGCTATGCTGATCCAATATATAGGAAGTATCGTCAATCTTGTCGCCGCAGTGGTAACAATTGGTATCCAGCTTAATTTCCTTTCCTAATTCCATGATTTCACGACTAAATTGCTTGGCTGAACAGGTTTTCCCTTTCTTGAGTTTCATGTAACCTCAAGTCAAAAGCCATACATACATTTCTCAGGAACGATTTTCCTGTTGTTGTTATCTCTACTTTATTATTGGTTATGGTTACTAATCCATCTTCAACCATTGGTTGTAAACGCTTCATGATCCGCTCATTTTCTGTTACGGAATCTTTTAATATCACCTTTCCTCGGCACATCATATCCAAGATATATTGACGTATATGCGTATCCAGTTCTGTTAGCAAGTGTCCTTTAACAACCGGTAGTTTACCTTCAGCAATTAAAGCATTATACTCTTCCACTGTTTTCACATTCTGCGCAAATGCAGTCCAAGCATCACTTATCGATGAAACGCCCAATCCAATGAGTAATGGGGTATATCGATCTGCATATCCCATAAAATTACGATGTAATCCACCACTTTTTGCAGCTAAATACAAGGCATCATCAACTTTAGCAAAATGATCCATTCCGACATCTTTGAAACCTGCTTCTTGTATCATTTCTTTGCCCAGTCTATATAAATTTAGCTTATCTTCTCCTACAGGTAAATCATGCTCAGTAAATCTGCGTTGTCCTGGCTTTATCCATGGCACATGGGCATAACTATAAAAAGATATTCGATCTGGATTAAGTCGAAGCGAATGTTCGATCGTCATTTTTACGGATTCCGCGGTTTGTAACGGCAAGCCATATATCAAATCGAAGTTAACGGAATCATATCCTATTTCCCGCGCATCTTTCATTACTCGATTGACATCCTCGACAGTTTGATGGCGATTAATAATAAATTGAACGCGTTCATCAAAATCCTGGATTCCAAGACTAAGGCGTTTAAAGCCTAAATCATATAGCGTTTTTAAATGTTCGAATGTTGTATTTGCTGGATGTGCCTCAAAGGAGAATGAAGCCTCCGCCGCTTTTTTATTGCCAGCAAGTAGTCCACTGATTAATCTTCTCAAGTTCTCCGCCTTGAAAAAGGTCGGGGTTCCACCCCCTAAATGTATCTCACTAATAAGAAGCTGCTCACTACCCAGAATACGTTTATACATCTTCCATTCTTTGAGTAAAGATTCGATATATGGTGTTTCCACACTATGGTTTTTCGTGATCCGTGTATTACAACCACAGTAGGTGCAAAGGCTCTCACAATAAGGAAGATGAATATAAATGCTTATACCATTATGTTTTGAGTTTTTAAAATTCTGAGCGACATTGAATCTCCAATCCTGTTCGGTGAAGGCATCGTTTTCCCAGAAGGGTACGGTCGGATAACTAGTGTATCGAGGTGCAGCAACATTGTATTTGCTGATTAATTGATTTAACGCTGGATTTTCCATCTTAACTTTGTTTAGTCCTGTTTGCACAGTCCATTCTACATTGACACGCATCTCCTGCGCATCCGCCTACCATCCATTGTGTTAGATTTTGAATAGTTTGCTTTGCAATACCTTCCATAGAAGAGTCAAATGGGACATTGGCGACATGCATTTTTAGTTCGCCTGCATATTCAAGATCAATATGATCAGTCGCTTTCGAACGTGTTATAATGCTTTTAACCCCCATTTTATACAATTCAAATAGCATGACGCGATCGAGTATATCACGTTCTGAAATTAAGACAGCATCTTTTCCTGATGCGAAGTGAATGGTACTAAAATTGAGTTCATTTGAAATTAAAGTCAAATCATGCACTTTGGCATTGGCCTTCGCCAAGACTTCCTTTTCTTGATCTAATATATTGTATGCAATCACTCTCATTCCTAATTGTAGCTATTTAGCTCAAAGGTAGGCTTATTAGCTGCATGAACTAGTGAATGGCATCATGTAAAGAAGTGATATATATCACGAAATGAGGTATGGTGAGAATTGAAGAAATGATGGTATTAATCGCAGAAAAATTTTCGCAGGAGATGCAGATTTAAAGAAAAATAACTTATAAATTAATACGCTAGCAATCAAACAAGTACCTTGCTTAACTGATTTATTATTTGAAGAAAATTCGTAGTAAATCTTGAACATTTTTTAAGTTAAATTTCCAATGTTTGCTGTCGGCTATCGGCCTCGTGTTATTGAGAAATGTAACAAATCGGGCACCGTTAAGGGAACGTTGATTTGAAGATATCATCGACTCATTTAGTTACGTATTCGAGCAATCTCCTGTGGCATTAATGTTTAATCTGATAAAGTTACTTCCACTTATTTCTTAAAAAATAAACTGCGATTGATTTGATCGTTATTAAAAGAGTTTTCAAAAAAGCTAGTAAACAAAAAGCCCTAAATATTTAGGGCTTTTTGTTTACTAGCTTTTGATGTCTCAGTTACTGTTTGATATTTTTGAGCTTTGCTATCGAGTAGATCTTGATTGCGTTCCCTTCTTTTGTCAGAAGACGCTCGTCTTTAAAATCTGCTAACATTCTACTAATCGTCTCGTTTGCTGTCCCTGCCAAAGCGGCTAGATCATCTCTCGAAATCTTGATTGTCACCTCATCCATGTCGGCTTCGGACTTTTCAGCGACATTAACCAAGGCATTCGCAACACGCTTTCTAACGGAATCATAAGCAAAGCCTAACATTTGTTCTTCTTTATCGCGAATGTTCTGGGAAAGCAATTTAATAAGCTTGGTTGCAATTGCGGGTTTTTTATACATCAATTCAAAGAATGCATCTTTATGAATTAATGCGATTTCCGCGTCCTCAAGCGTCGCGGTATTATCGCCATATTTGATATTCAACAATACAGACTCTAATCCGAAAAACTGATCTTCAATAAAGATATTCGTTGATAATTCTCGACCATCTTTATAGTTTAAAAAGCTTCTAACCTTTCCTTTTTTAATATAATATACATAGACCGGTGTATCGCCGGCTTCATAAATGGTTTGCTTTTTCTTTATTGACTTGACACGTCCATTACTTGCTAGATCTTGTAAAAGGTAGGCTTGTTCCGCTTCATCTAATCTCAAGCTTTCCACACTTGGGCTTGCTTTAGCCTGCAGCTGTTGACGCTTTTTAAAGCGGCTTTCAATAGCATTCAACAATTCCATATCGTCGAAAGGCTTGGTTAAATAGTCATCTGCGCCCATTTCCATTGCTTTTCTAAGATCAGCCTTTTCGGTTTTGGCCGTTAGGAAGATAAATGGAATATGTTGTGTTTCTTCATGCTTTCCAAGCATATAAAGCACACCGTATCCATCTAATTCGGGCATCATGATATCACAAAGAATTAAATCCGGATGGTGTTTCATTGCCATTTCTACTCCGGTTTTTCCTTCTTCAGCGACAATGACCGTATACTCGCCTGTTAATTCTAAAATCTCTGCCGTACTCTCTCGGATATCACTATTATCCTCGATAATTAAGATTTTTCTTTTTTCCATTATAGTTGGGTAAAACTCATTTTAAATATAGCACCTTGGTTAACTTGGGACCAGTATTCCATGTCTCCCCCCATTAATCCTACGTATCGCTTGACAATATTGAGTCCTAAACCAGTACCAGGGATATTTCCCGTATTATTAGCTCTAAAGAATGGTTCAAATAAATTCACCTGCTCCTCCGCCGGAATCCCGATACCATTATCTTTGACAGTAACGATTAATCTATCCTCATCAATTTCAGTACTAAATTCTATAAAGGTATCCTCTCCAGAATACTTAATGGCATTGGAAACAAGATTAATTATGCTATTCTTTAAAAGGTTGGGATCTACATAAAAATTGGACGATTCACCGGTATGTTGATATACGATATGTTGATTTTTCTTACAAATCAACTGCATTTCTTCCGCTATCTCCTCACCTAATTGAACGATGTTAGCCTCCGTCTTATTCACGACAACAACGCCAGCTTCTAATTTTTCTAACGATAGAAAATCATTTAGAATGGTATTTAAAAGCTGCACCGAGCCTTTAATGCGGGCAGTGTGTTTTTCAATTGGCGCATACTCTGATTTTTCCACATATCGATCGATCAATGAAGCGGATAATTGAACGGAACTTAAGGGTGTTCTAAATTCATGCGAAGCCATCGAAACAAAACGCGATTTCAATTGGTTAAGTTCCTTTTCTTTTTCCAAAGAGACGCTTACATCTGCTTTAGCGCGTTCCAGTTCTGAGACTAGCTTAATGAGATCTTTTGTTCTTTCGCGAACCTTACTCTCCAATTCTAATGCGTGCCTCTTAAGCTCATCTTCAGCCTGCTTTTCCTTCGTTAAATCATGGACAAAGCCGGTGAAAATCTTGCCGTTTTTATAGAAGACTTCACTTACAGAAAGTCGGAAAGGAAACGTAGATCCATCTTTTTTCAAACCACGTACTTCGCGACCAATTCCGATGATCTTTTTTTGTCCTGTCTGTTCGTAGGTTTCTATGTAGCGATCATGATTGGAACGATCAGGCTCTGGCATAAGCATTGAAATATTATTCCCAATAACTTCCTCGGCAGTATACCCAAATAACACTAAAGCGGCCGGATTGATACTCTCCACAATACCATGTGGGTCGATGGTTATAATGCCATCAATTGCATTTTCAATAATCGCTTCGAGTAATCTTGATGAGTCCAATATTAAGTTGCTATTTTACTAATTTCTTATATTTAACACGTTTTGGAGCAATATCTCCTAAGCGCTTTTTACGATTCTCCTCATATTCCGTGTAATTCCCTTCGAAGAAGTATACTTGCGAATCACCCTCAAAAGCAAGAATATGTGTACATATTCTGTTCAAGAACCAGCGATCGTGGGAGATAACAACTGCACATCCTCCAAAATTTTCTAGCCCCTCTTCGAGCGCTCTCAACGTATTTACGTCAATATCGTTCGTCGGCTCATCAAGCAAGAGCACGTTGGAACCTTTTTTCAGCGTAATTGCCAAGTGTACTCGATTTCGTTCTCCCCCGGAAAGCACAGCAATTTTCTTTTGCTGATCCCCGCCATTAAAGTTGAACTTCGAAACATAAGCTCTAGAATTAACTTGCTTATTCCCTAACAGGATGTTCTCATTGCCACCGGTAACATTTTCCCATACTGTTTTATTTGGATCTAAGTCATCATGCATTTGATCTACATAACCCAACACGACAGTCTCACCTACGCGGAATGTACCCGAATCAGGTTGTTCTTGACCCGTTATTAAGCGAAATAGGGTTGTTTTACCAACACCATTGGGACCGATAATACCTACGATACCTGCTGGAGGTAAAGAGAAACTCAAGTTTTCAAACAATATACGGTCGCCATAGGCTTTGGAAACATTATTTGCTTCAATCACGACATTACCTAATCTTGGTCCCGGAGGGATAAAGAGTTCTAATTTCTCTTCACGTTCTTTGGTTTCTTCAGACGCTAGTTTCTCATAATTATGTAAACGAGCTTTCGATTTGGCATGACGGGCTTTGGGAGCCATTTTCACCCACTCTAATTCTCGTTCTAATGTTTTCTGACGTTTTGTTTCTTGTTTCTCTTCTTGTGCTAGACGTTTGGCCTTTTGATCTAACCAGGACGAATAATTCCCTTTCCAAGGAATACCCTCTCCTCGATCAAGCTCAAGAATCCATCCCGCAACATTGTCTAAGAAATAGCGATCGTGCGTTACGGCAATTACGGTTCCCTTATATTGTTGCAAATGTTGTTCTAACCAATCAATAGACTCGGCGTCCAAGTGGTTGGTGGGCTCATCCAATAGTAAAACATCCGGCTCTTGTAATAATAGTCGACACAATGCCACTCTTCTTTTCTCACCACCTGACAAATTGGCAATAAGCGCATCCGGTTCCGGACAACGCAATGCGTCCATGGCACGCTCCAATTTAGTATCTAATTCCCATGCATTGGTAGCATCGATAATATCCTGTAATTCACCTTGTCTAGCCAAAAGCTTATCCATTTCATCGGCGTTCTCGTATACCTCAGGCAAACCAAATTTTTCGTTGATCTCTTCATATTCTTGAAGAATTGCGGTTGTTTCTGCGACACCTTCTTCAACGACCTGCTTTACCGTTTTTGAGGGGTCTAATTCGGGTTCTTGCGCAAGATAACCTACAGAATAGCCGGGTGAGAAAACAACTTCACCTTGATAGGATTTATCAATTCCAGCGATAATTTTAAGCAGGGAAGATTTACCGGAGCCGTTTAAACCAATGACGCCTATTTTCGCTCCATAGAAGAAGGATAAGTAGATATTTTTTAAGACTTGTTTAGATGGTGGGTGTATTTTATTGACCCCTGCCATCGAAAAGATGATTTTTTCGTCAGACATAATAGGAAATAAACTATTTACACAAAGATAATGGAAATACTGACAAATTGGTAGTTTTACGGCTATGGTCTAATTGTTGATAAATAATATCTATAACAAACGAGTGTACCGTGTATTTTTATTACATTTATAATGTTTGTCTAACGAACGGTACATTCACTAATTGAGAAAGGTAATTTAAATGGAAGCAAAATTTTCACCCCGTGTAAAAGATGTTATTTCCTACAGTCGTGAGGAAGCCTTGCGCTTACGCCATGACTATATTGGGACGGAACACCTTCTACTCGGATTAATACGTGAGGGCGATGGGGTTGCGATCAAGATATTGAAGAATATCGGTATAGACATGGCGGCAGTGCGTCAGTCTGTGGAGGATGCTGTGAAGGGTTCTTCCGTTTCGCGTTCTCCAGTGAACAACAATATGCCCTTAACTAAACAAGCCGAAAAGGTTTTAAAAATAACTTACTTAGAAGCGAAGATTTTTAAGAGTGATATCATCGGTACCGAGCATTTATTGCTTGCTATCTTACGTGATGAAGAGAATATTGCTTCACAAATCCTACAACAATATAAAGTTAGTTATAATACTTTCAAGTCTGAAGTTGAACAGAATGCCACAGGGATTACGGATGAGGCATCGAGTACTCCACCGAGTGGTGATGATGACTATGCAGATGAGGATTCTCAATTCTCATCCCCTAAAAAGGTTTCTGATATTAAGTCAAAGACCCCTGTTCTAGATAATTTTGGTCGCGATTTAACGAAAGCTGCTGAGGAAGGAAAGCTAGATCCAATTGTAGGACGTGAGAAAGAGATTGAGCGTGTTTCGCAAATTCTATCGCGTAGAAAGAAAAACAATCCGATTCTAATTGGTGAACCCGGTGTTGGTAAGTCCGCAATTGCAGAAGGCTTAGCATTACGTATCATTCAACGTAAAGTTTCACGTGTATTATTTAACAAGCGCGTTGTGACCTTAGATTTAGCTTCGCTCGTTGCGGGCACGAAATACCGCGGTCAGTTTGAAGAGCGTATGAAGGCCGTAATGAACGAATTGGAGAAATCACCAGATGTTATTCTATTTATCGATGAGATTCATACGATCGTCGGTGCTGGGGGTGCTTCGGGTTCTTTAGACGCATCAAATATGTTCAAACCTGCATTAGCTCGTGGAGAGATTCAATGTATTGGTGCAACTACATTAGATGAGTATCGTCAATATATTGAGAAAGATGGAGCCTTAGATCGTCGATTCCAAAAAGTAACTGTAGAACCGACTACTTACGATGATACGATTGAAATATTAAATCGTATTAAAGATAAGTATGAAGAACATCACAATGTGACTTATACGAATGAAGCGATCGAAGCCTGTGTAGCATTAACGACTCGTTATATTACCGATCGTTTTCTACCAGATAAAGCTATTGATGCGTTAGATGAGTCGGGTTCTCGCGTTCACTTAAACAATATCCATGTCCCTCAAAGTATCATTGACATTGAGGAAAAGATTGAAGAGGTTAAAGTCGAGAAAAATAAGGTTGTTCGTAGTCAGAAATATGAAGAGGCTGCTAAACTGCGTGACACAGAGAAAAAACTCATTGAAGAGTTAGAGAAAGAAAAAGCGGTTTGGGAAGCTGAAACAAAGACTACTCGCTATACAGTAACCGAAGATAACGTTGCAGAAGTAGTGTCGATGATGACAGGTATCCCTGTTCAACGTGTTAGCCAATCTGACAGTCAAAAGCTGTTGAATATGGGTGACTCTATGAAAGGCCGTATCATCGGTCAGGATGATGCCGTTCAAAAGCTCGTAAAAGCTATTCAACGTACACGTGCTGGATTAAAAGATCCTAAGAAACCGATTGGTTCTTTTATCTTCTTAGGTCCTACTGGTGTTGGTAAAACAGAATTAGCGAAAGAGTTAGCACGCTTCATGTTTGATTCCGAGGATGCGTTGATTCAAATAGACATGAGCGAATACATGGAGAAATTCGCTGTATCTAGATTAGTCGGTGCGCCTCCGGGATATGTTGGATATGAAGAAGGCGGTCAATTAACTGAAAAAGTTCGCCGTAAGCCATACGCTGTTGTATTATTGGATGAGATTGAAAAAGCTCACCCTGACGTATTCAACTTATTATTGCAAGTATTGGATGAAGGTCAGCTGACCGATAGTCTAGGACGCAAGGTGGACTTTAGAAACACCATTATTATCATGACTTCGAATATTGGCGCACGCCAGTTGAAAGAGTTTGGACAAGGTGTTGGATTTAGTACAGCCGCAAAAGTAGATCAAGCAGATTCTCACTCTAGAGGAGTTATTGAAACTGCATTGAAACGTGCATTTGCGCCTGAGTTCTTAAACCGTGTTGATGACGTAATTGTATTCAATTCATTAAATAAAGAGCACATCTTCAAGATTATTGATATTGAACTTAAATCATTGTTCGCAAGAATAGAAGGATTAGGACATAAGATTTCACTTAGCGAAAAAGCGAAGAATTATATTGCTGAGAAAGGATATGACTCAAACTTTGGTGCTCGTCCGCTAAAACGTGCTATCCAAAAGTATTTGGAAGATCCGATTGCTGAAGAGATTTTGAAAGGTGAGCTAAAGACAGGTGAAGCAATTCTTGTAGATTTTGACGAGGAGAAAAGTGAAATAACAGTTTCTCCAGCGAGCAAGAATGAGAGCGACGATTCGAATTTAGCATCTGATATTAAAGACAATAAAAAGAAAGATTAAACTCATTTTTTTATAATAAAAAGGCGATTGCAGTGCAATCGCCTTTTTTAATGGCAACATTTTTGCTGAATGCTTTAAACTATTTAGGATATTGATTGTCTTAAATTTGAAAGAAACAGATTTTTAAAAACATAATTTACCAAACATGAAAAAATTATTATTAGCATTTGCTATTGGGACCGCCTCTTTAGTAGGTTTCACTGGATGTACAAAAGAATATATCACCAACTATTTGCCAGGCGTAAGTTATGTTGCTGAAGTAAATCCCCAAGACTGGTCAAGAAGTGGTAATGAATTCGCTACAAGCATTAACATGCCAGAGCTTGATGAGAAATATTTTCAAGATGGACATGTAGATGTTTCTATTTCTTTCGATAGCGAACCAGAAGTTTATGAAAACATTCCTGCTGAAATTGGGAAGTACAAATACTCGGCAAACTATGGAGTTGGAAAAGTTAAAATCTACGCTGTTTATACTGGATCTGGAACGCCCGTTGCACCAGAAGGAGCCTTAGTAAAAATTGTACTTACCGACGCTGATAATGGCGATCAATAAGTTATTAGAGCAATAAGAAAATAGAGAAAGGAGCAATGTGCTCCTTTTTTTTATTTTAACATTTCTTCTGCGTGTTTAATCGCGGTAGCTTCCGGATTTGCGCCACTTAACATTTGCGCGATTTCCAAAATACGTTCTTCCTTCTTCAAAAGAACAATGTTAGATTTTGTTTTCTCACCTCGGTCTTCTTTGTACACTTTAAAATGAGCATTTCCTTGCGACGCAATCTGCGGTAGATGGGTAATGCTAATTACTTGCATATGTGCCGAAAGTTGATGCATAATCTCCCCTACTCTCAAAGCTACTTCTCCGGAAATACCGGTATCTATCTCATCAAAAATGATCGTTGGTAGCGAAGAAGATTTTGCAACTAGGGATTTAATGGCCAACATAACACGAGATAGCTCTCCACCTGACGCTACTTTATGAATAGCTTGTAACGTTTGCCCTTTATTTGCTGAGAATAGAAAAGCAACCTCGTCCTGTCCCGACGATTTAAAATCAGCTTTCTTTTTCAACTCTATCTGAAGTTGTGCATTTGGCATACCTACCTTTGCAAGAACCGCTTGTACCTCTTGCTCAATATGCTGCTTTACGCTTATTCGGTTTTCTGTTATTTTATTTGCTTGAAGTACTAAGGAAGCATGAACTTTATCTATTTCGGCTTTTAGAACTTCAATTCGTTCTTCCTGCGAATCAGAATCTTGCAGCTTATGTTCTAAATCGTCCCGAAGCTTCAACAAGGCTTCGTTGGAATCAACGCGATGTTTCTTTTGAAGCGAATACAGCAGCGATAAGCGATCGTTCACAATCGTTAAACGTTCTTCATCCATTGAAACTCCATCTGCAACCTGCTCTATTTCGGCTGCAATATCTTTCAATTCAATTAGTGTGCTCTGTAAGCGGGACTGTAGGCTCTCGGCGGAAGGTAGATATTTCGTTCCTGTCTGAACGTAGGAAAGAACCATTTTTAAGCCGTCCAAAACATTTTGTTCTTCCGATTGCATTAAGCTTGCTGCGCCATGAAAATACTTTTTAATCTCTTCTGCATTCTCTAGTTGATTCTGCTCAGCCTCTAAAGCAATCTGTTCATCCAATTGCGGATTGGCTTGCTCCAATTCATTGTAAATAAATTGGTTAAAATCGTACTCTGCACGAGACTTGGAAATCTCCTCTTCCAACGCTTTTAAGGAAGCTATCGCTTTTTTATAGGCCTGGTAGTTTACTTTGTACTCATTTAATAAGTTTTGCTGTTGAGCGACCGTATCCAATACCAGTAGCTGAAAGGATTCTGTATTAATTTGCAAAGTTGCATGCTGCGAATGAATATCAATTAGTCTTTCACCGAGCAGCTTTAACGTTTGCAAATTAACCGGCGTATCGTTTACGAATGCTCTTGATTTACCATCTGCATGCAGTTCACGTCGAATAATCGTGACGTCCTCATAATCCAAATCTAGACTATTGAATAATTCCTTTAAATCGTATGAAGTTACCTCAAAATGTCCTTCGATAACACATTTCGAAGACTCATCGAAGAAATGCTTGGACTCTGCTCGGTTTCCCAATATAAGCCCCAAGGCCCCCATAATAATGGACTTACCGGCACCAGTTTCCCCCGTGATAATATTTAATTTCTTATCGAATTCTATATCTAAGGCATCAATTAATGCGTAGTTTTTGATGAGTAGTTTACTTAACATGCTCTATTGAAGTTCAGATACCAAATATAGTTATTTCTACATCCTCCTCGAAATATTGGTTTTCTATTCTGAATTCTGCCATTTATATAATATGTTTGTATGGCATGCCTGACTTTAGTAAACAATTAAGCAAGTATATTCCGGATTCTGCGGCTCCAATCATTTCACAGTGGATTAATGATACGGGCTGCCGGTTTAAAGTAACGAGGTCTCGGGCGTCTAAGCTCGGAGATTACCGATCGCCGCATCGGAATGAACCTCATCAAATCACCGTAAATCATGATCTAAATCCTTATTCTTTTCTGATTACCACGGTTCATGAATTTGCGCATCTCAAAACTTGGCAACAATTTAAGAATAAAGTAAAACCGCACGGAGCTGAATGGAAGGAGAATTTCAAAGCATTGATGGATCCCTTCTTACGTTTGAATATTTTTCCTGCTGATGTAACACTTGCATTGGTCAAATACATGAATAATCCGGCCGCATCCTCCTGTACAGATCTAACGTTATTTCGCGTGTTACGCTTACACGATAGTAAGCAAAACGAAATCTTTACAATAGAATCTATCGAGACTGACGGTTATTTCGCGATTAAATCAGGAAGAGTCTTCCAAAAACAGGAAAAGCTTCGAAAACGCTATAAATGCTTAGAAGTCTCAACACAGCGGGTCTATCTATTTCACCCAATTGCGGAAGTATTTCCCATCGAGTACACATCATCGGTTTAAGAACCTTTCCATAATTTAGAAAACAAGAACAACATCCATACATATGAACACAAAATTATTTATTGGGACTGCCTTTTTACTGAGCTTCGCTTCTTGTAAATCTGGTGACACAGGATCAAAATACGATCCGAGCACCCTCGATTCAGGAGCGATTAATGCAATCACTGAGGCTGGCTATAAAACCTATGTCGAAAAGTTAGCATCCGACGAATTTATGGGGCGCAAGCCTTTTACGAAGGGAGATACGCTTACTGTCCACTATCTAGAAGAACAATTTAAAGCATTAGGTTTAAGCCCGGGTAATGGGGATTCGTATTTTCAAGAAGTTCCGATGGTGGAGATTAAATCCGAGCCAGTCAATCCTAAACTTACTTTTACAGGTAAGAATTCAAACCTATCGCTAAACTACCTTGACGATTATGTTATCGGTACGCCCCGCATGAGTAATGCAATCGACATTAATGATACCGAACTCGTATTCGCTGGCTTCGGAATAGTTGCCCCAGAATACAATTGGAATGATTACGCTGGTCTAGATGTAAAAGGTAAGACGGTGGTTGTGATGGTTTCCGATCCTGGCCGTTATGATAAAACTCTTTTTAAAGCCGATACGATGACTTATTACGGCCGCTGGACTTATAAGTTTGAGGAAGCATCAAGACAGGGTGCAGCCGGTGTATTAATTATTCATGAGACTGCCGCTGCTTCCTATGGATGGAATGTCGTTCGTGGAAGCTGGTCTGGACCTCAATTATCCCTCATTCCAAAAAATAATGGAGCGGATTTAGTAAACTTTCAGGGATGGTTGACAACCGAGTCCGCAAATAAATTATTCCAACTTGGAGGATTAGATCCAAAAATAATAGAATCCGCAAAAAAGCCAGGCTTCAAAGCGGTACCCATGAATGTTAAAACGACCGTTGCGTTAAAAACTAAATTTAGAGAGTCTAAATCGAACAATGTTATCGCCACTTTAAAAGGTAGCAAACGGCCCGATGAAACCGTTATTTATTCGGCCCATTGGGATCATCTAGGAATCGGTGAAAAAAGCAATGGAGATTCTATTTTCAACGGCGCAATTGACAATGCGACAGGCGTAGCAGCTTTATTTGAAATAGCAAAGGCTTTCAAGGCTGCTAAAATTCAACCGGAGCGCAGTATCGTATTTTTAGCGGTTACCGCAGAAGAACAAGGTTTACTGGGTTCTCAATATTATGCTGAACATCCGATTTATCCCTTAGCAAAAACTGTTGCTAATTTAAATATGGATTCATTCAACCCTGTAGGCGCAATGAAAGGATTTCGTGTTGTTGGAACCGGACAAACGGAATTAGAAGACTATGCGATAAAATCAGGCGCTAAATTCAATCGAGAACTTCAGCCAGAGGGCAGCCCAACATCGGGCGGATTCTACCGATCGGATCATTTTAATTTCGTGAAGGTTGGTGTTCCGGGCTTGTATATGGGTAGCGGAGGCGATTACATAGATCAAGATACCACCGCCTTAAATATTCGCAAAAAGGCTTTGGCAGGACGCTATCATGCAGTTACGGACGAACTCGACGAACACTGGAATTTTGAAGGTCCCATCGCAGATACGCGCCTATATTTTGATATTGGTTACATGTTGAGTATGGAGAAAACTTTTCCAAACTTTAAGTCAAAATCCGAGTTTAAAGAATTAGGCGATAAACGTCTTTCAAAATAGTATATTTGCAAATCATTAATCATGACACTATGCTTACAGGAATGAAACATTTACACTCAACACTTGCTGTGGTGCTTTTAATAGCACTGATCATTGCGATCGTTATTACCCTTGTAAACTACGCTGGAAACAAAGCTTACAACCGTAAAATTGCATTAATCGGTCTTATTTCTGCCCATTTACAATTGGTTATCGGTGCAGTATTGTATTTTACTTCGCCGCTTGGCCTTTCAAGTTTCTCTGGTGAGAACATGAAAAACAGCCTTTCTAGACTTTACTTTCTAGAACACCCGCTAATGATGATTATCGCCATCGTATTAATTACAATGGGCTATTCGAAAGCGAAAAAGATTGCTGACGCAAAGAAAGCAAATCAAACAGTATTGATTTTTTACATTCTTGGATTAATTTTTATCCTTTCTAGAATTCCATGGTCTACATGGTCAATCTTGAACTAGATATTAAATCTTAGATGTTTAGATATTAAAAGCCGGCTAGTAACCGGCTTTTTTGTTTGCTTCTTGTCTTTTGGAAAGAAATGTTCCAGCCATTAGCAATGCATCAACATCCCCTTTTCAGTTGGAATGTCCAATCCAGATAAGAACTGCTCCTTTTCCCAGCAACAGCGTAAGCAGGTCTGTAGGATGAACTGAATTAATATAGAAATATAGCGAAGTTATGTGTTCTAGAGATATTGCCGTTTTGATTAATTATATACCAGATTCCCCTATGGTTCTCTAAAATAAATCCCTCCAACTCCTGGTAAGCAGAACTTCATCATTTTTGAACAATAAAAAAACGCTTAAGTAAGCTACTTAAGCGTTTTCCAAATATTTTATAAGCTCTTTCGAACTATTTTTTGCTAAAACCTAAAATTGCAAAAACTACTTTAAAAGCTAAGAATGATGCAACTAATAGTGCAATGTTTGCAATCCAAGAGAAAACAGATCCTAATTGATCTAAAGAAGTAATTACATCTGGTACAAAACGAATAAATACGCCAATTAACCCGATAACGATAGCGATGGTTAAAGAAACATAATATTCTGTACGGTTTGCATTATTATCCGTATGTTTTGCTGGTCTTTCTACAGTTGTATTTTCCATAATGTTAAAATCCTTATTAAAGCTGCACAAATGTACAAAGTTCTAGGTGCTAAATAAAATAATTATTACAATTATTTATCGAGATAGCGCCTGCTCAAGGTCGGCGATTAAATCATCGGCATCTTCGACCCCTACCGATAAGCGTAACAGGTTGTCAACTACGCCGACTTTCTCTCGTGCCTCCTTCGGTATTGACCCATGCGTCATCGTGGCTGGATGATTGATCAGTGATTCTACGCCGCCTAATGATTCGGCCAATGTAAATACATTAAATTGGGACGCGATTCTAAACGTTTCATTCAGGTCAGCTCCTTTTAGCACGATGGATACCATTCCGCCGAAATCACGCATTTGCTTTTTGGCAATTTCATGTCCGGGATGATCAGCGAAGCCCGGCCAATAAATCTTTTCTACTTTCGGATGGTTTTTGAGATATTCGGCAACTTTGCGACCGTTCTCACAGTGGGCTTTCATACGTAGATGTAAAGTCTTGATACCGCGTAAGACAAGAAATGCATCTTGTGGTCCTGGCGTACCGCCGCAAGCATTATAGTAAAACCATAGTTGCTTGTATAAATCTTCATTGTTCATCAACAAAGCACCCATCACAACATCGGAGTGTCCACCAAGATACTTCGTCACCGAATGCATGACGATATCCGCTCCAAGATCAAGTGGGTTTTGCAAGTAAGGTGAAGCGAATGTATTATCGACAACGTATAAAACTTGCTTCTCTTTAGCCACTTGTGCTATCGCTTCAATATCTGCTAATTTTAATGTTGGATTGGTTGGCGTTTCTACCCAAATTAATTTTGTTTGATCTGATATGGCATGACGTACAGCTTCTACATCAGAGGTATCGACGAAGGTAAATTTTATTCCCATCGGCTCGTATACCTTAGTGAAGATCCTGTAAGAACCCCCGTAAAGATCATCTCCGGTAACAACCTCATCTCCAGGCTTCAGCAAGCGCAAAACACAGTCTGTAGCAGCCATTCCACTCGAAAATGCAAGGCCGTATTGCCCGTTTTCTAAAGCGGCCATACAGTCCTCTAAAGCTTTACGTGTTGGATTTGTACCTCTTGAATATTCAAAGCCTTTGTGATCTCCAGGCGCTTTTTGTTGGTAGGTTGAAGTTTGGTATATAGGGGTCATCACGGCACCTGTCGTAGGGTCGGATTGTTGCCCTGCATGGATTGCCTTGGTTGCGAATTTATAAGACATCATATATGAATTTAAAAGTTACTAAGTTATTAAAAATCTAACGGTGATCTATATTTATAAGTATAATTCAATAATGTAGGTAGCTTACTTCCATCGATAATCTTCTGAAATCTCTCTTTTGGATCAAATTCAGCAGGATATTCTAGTAGATACTTTTGCGCAGAACGCATAATCACCTCCTTTTTCGGCGGGTGCTCCGGACAAACGACATTATAAGTTCCTCCTGAAATATTTTGGTCAATAGCAGCCTCAATTAATCCCAAAACGTCGTCCAAGTGAATAAAATTGGCCGGCTGATCGCCAGTGGTGACCACCTTGTTTTGAAAGTATTTAGCGAAGATCCGCTGTTTACCAAATAAACCGCCGAGCCGAAAAACGGTTGTCGAAGGAAGGCTTTGCATACGTTTTTCTGACAATCTCAACCTGGAAATCATCTGTCCCTCGTCGGCGTAGTCTTCATCAAAGATCCCGTCCATATCAGGATAAACACCTACAGAACTTAGAAAGAAATGTCGATCATAGGAGATTCCACTCAGTAATTTAAATACCTGATAGAACCGGAAGCCCAACTCTTCTATACTATTTTTTGAGCTGGCGGGAATCGAGTTTAAGACGAGATCAAATCGTATTTCGAGGGGTAAGTCCAGTTCTGTTTCATCATCGAAGTTGTGGATATAAGCAAAAATACCATCGCCTTTTAAGCGATGGTATTTTTCTTCCTGAGTCGTTGTAGCCCAGACTTGCCACCCCTTACGTTGGTATAACTTAGCAAGCTCTTCGGCAAACCAGCCACACCCTAATATCAGTAGGTGTTTCATTATATTTTAATATGCTTTTGCAAACAATACACGTTGTTTCGATGGCCTTCCTGTGAAAATACAAATTCCTTCCTCTTCTTTGGCATCCAACGGAATACAACGGATGGTTGCTTTCGTTTCTTCTTTAACTCTTTTTTCTGTTTCGACAGTCCCATCCCAATGGCAACTCAAGAAACCACCTTTTTCTTCCAATACGGTTTTAAATTCGTCATACGAGTTCACTTCAGTGATATGCTCGTCACGGAATTTTAAAGCTTTCTGATAGATATTATCTTGAATTTCATCTAATAAGGCGTGGATTTTACCAGCCAAGCCCGTTTGTTCTACGGTTTCCTTGGTTTGCGTATCCCGTCGAGCTAATTCTACAGTTCCATTTTGCATATCACGAGCACCAATTGCAACTCGCAATGGCACACCTTTTAATTCCCATTCGGCAAATTTGAATCCCGGGCGCTGCGTATCGCGATCATCATATTTTATAGAGACGCCTAAATTCTTCAACTCTGTTGTTAAGCCGTCTACATAGCTGTCTAAGTTCGCTTTCTCCTCGTCTGTTTTGTAAATCGGAACGATTACTACCTGGATAGGTGCTAATTTAGGAGGTAATACCAATCCTTGGTCATCAGAATGTGCCATAATTAAAGCGCCCATCAAGCGCGTAGATACGCCCCATGATGTCGCCCACACATGTTCCAATTTACCTTCCTTAGAAGTAAATTTAACATCAAAAGCTTTTGCAAAGTTCTGGCCTAAAAAGTGCGAAGTTCCTGCTTGTAGCGCTTTCCCATCTTGCATTAAGGCCTCGATACAATAGGTATCTAAAGCTCCGGCGAAGCGTTCATTCTCTGTTTTTCTACCGCGAACGACTGGGACTGCAAGGATTTTTTCTGCAAATTCGGCATAGACGTCCAACATTTGTTCAGTCTCAGCTATCGCTTCTTCTGCTGTGGCGTGAGCCGTATGTCCTTCCTGCCATAAAAACTCTGCTGTTCTCAAGAAAAGACGAGTACGCATTTCCCAACGGACCACATTGGCCCATTGATTTACTAAAATTGGAAGGTCTCGATAGGACTCAATCCAACCGCGATAAGTATTCCAAATGATCGTCTCAGAGGTTGGACGAACAATTAACTCTTCTTCAAGTTTTGCGTCTTCATCCACGATAATGTTGCCATTACCATCATTTTTTAGACGATAATGTGTTACAACTGCACATTCTGTTGCAAAACCTTCAACATGGGAAGCTTCTTTCGAGAAAAATGATTTGGGAATAAAAAGTGGGAAGTAGGCATTAGAATGGCCGGTCTCTTTAAAACGCTTGTCTAGAATGGCTTGCATTCGCTCCCAGATGCCATAACCGTATGGTTTTATCACCATGCATCCTCTAACTGCAGAATACTCTGCTAAATCCGCCTTAATAACTAGATCATTGTACCACTGCGAATAATCTTCGCTACGGCTAGTAATTCCTTTACCCATTCTATATTAACTAATATTTACTATAACAAAAAAGACGGCTTCAATGCCCTTGAGAAGGGGTTCTATACCTTTACGAAAAATTATTTGTAAATTTGATTGGCAGATTAAACCCTGGGCACTTTGCCGGGTCTAAGATAATAATTAAAGACGTAAAATCGAATTTTAACTGTTTTAGCAACATGAAAAACAAGAAGATATTTTTAGGAGGAGCGGCACTAGGATTACTAGCGTTGATTAGCTCTTGTTCTACAAGTAGCCGTACCGTTTATCGGGATGATGTCTACAACAATCGTGATGCAGGACAAGTATACCAAAGCCCAGACTATTATTACACAGATGGGACAGCTGAAGGCACGACAACAGATGCTGAATACTATGCAGATGACTATAGTGATGACGCTTATGCAGAAGGTGGTTATGAACCATTAAATGATTTGGAATATGCAAACCGTATCAATAGATTCTATTATAACTCTCCGGGCATGATGTATTACGATCCATGGTTTGACCCATGGTATGGATACAACGGGTTTGGCCTCGGCTGGAACTCTGGCTTCGGATGGTCTGTAGGATTTGGTTGGGGAAGTCCTTACTGGAGCATGGGATGGGGTAGCCCGTACTATGGTTACGGATATGGATACGGTTGGCCGTATTACGGAAGTTATTGGGGATATAATAGCTACTACAGCCATTGGGGTAACCCATATTACGGTTACGGTTATGGCGGAGGTTATTACAACAACTATTATGACAGAAACCGTCGCGTAGCATCGAATCGTAACGACGTAGCAGCTCGTCAACGTGCGAACTCTGCTCGCAGCTATGTATCAAGAGATGCAAGCGGAAGATTTGTAACTGGTCGTGCAGCTAGCAACCGCAACAGTGCGAATAGAACATCAAGCGATCGTAACTCTGGCCGAGTTGATAGAGGTTCAACAGTTGACAGAACATCGTCGGGAAGAACATCGTCATCTCGTTCTCAAGGCACTATAAACAGAACTGGAACTAATCGTAACAGCGGTTCGGTAACAAGAAATCCGGCAACACGATCACAGGGTACTGTTGAGAGAAATCCAGCGACAAGATCGCAAGGTACAATCAATAGGACTCCGAGCAGTAGAAACCAAGGTTCAATACGTCAAACACCATCACGTTCAAGTGGTAGTGGCATTGACAGAAGTTCTAGCCGTCCGTCATCGAGCAGTGGTGGTTTCAGCAGAGGATCATCAGGCGGCAGCAGCATGGGGACTAGCGGCGGCGGAGGTCGCGCCAGCGGAGGCTCATCAAGATCATCCGGCGGATCAAGACGTTAATTAATATAATATAGTTGATATAGCCAATATAGAACCTTTTATATTGGCTATATTTTTGGATAGACCTATCAATTCATAGAATGAAGAAATCTCTACTTACTTTAAGCTTACTAGCACTTAGCGCGGGCATGTTTAACGTTTTCGCCCAAAGCACACTAAATTATGTTTATGATGTATCCAAGGATGTAACGAATGGTACTGCTCGATTTAAAGGTATGGGTGGTGTAAACACTGCGTTAGGGGGCGATATTAGCTCAATTAGTGGTAACCCCGCCGGTTTAGGTTTTTACGGACAGTCGGACATTTCAGTAACCGCTAATTATTTAAACAACAATAACAAAGCAAATTATTTTGGCAGTAATACGAACCAAAATAGCGGAAAATTTGGTTTAGAAAATGTGGGGATCGTACTGCACGTACCATCTGTAAATGCAGGCTACGGTTGGCAAAACTTTAATGTTGGGTTAAGTTACGATCGCACCAATAATTTAAGCGATCGTTTAGTGTATTCCGGTGTGAACGATCAAAACACATTGGTGCAATATCTAGCTGACCAAATGTATGAATTTGCAGATTTCAGTTCGGATTTCAGTCGTTCCAATCTGGTGGAGCGTTTCAGTGACGCTTCCTTAGGTTACTTCCCGACTGTGTTGGAGAGAGATCCAAAATCTCAACAAGTCGATGTTCTAAGTAGCGGATATAAAGCAAAAACAACCCTTTCTTTTGGAGGAAATTATAACAACAAATTTTATTTAGGTGGTAGCTTAGGTTTAATAAGCTACAAGTACAATCGTAACTATAGTGTCTATGAAACAGGATGGACTAAAACGGCCGATGAAATCAGACCCGACTCTGGCCCTAATTCAGGCTTCCTAGACCCGAACCATCCGAAGAATAAATATACGGACATCAACTACGATCTAACGGATTATGAAGACAACAGTTTACGCGGAACTGGAGTTAATCTCGCCGTGGGGATGATCTTCAAGCCTACATGGGATTGGAATATCGGCGTACATATCGTCTCTCCTACTTGGACAACTGTTACGGAAGAACGAAATCTAGAAACTGTAGCTGATTACTATCAGGATGAAAATTCGACCGCTAAACTGCACCCTACATACAACTCTAATGTCTCTTCAACTTCCTATGATTATGGCGTGATATCGCCTTTAAAAGCTTCTGTTGGATTGACAAAATTCTTTTCACGTGGACTAATTTCCGCAGACATTGAAATTGTTGATTATAGCAGCATGCTATACCAAGAAACTTCTACTGAGGTTACGGATTTCAGTTTCGAGTCAGATATGAACTACGATATTAAAGATTACTATAAGAGCGCGTTTAACTTCCGACTAGGAGGTGAATTTATCTTTACAGATCGTTTAAGCGGAAGAGCAGGTTACCGTTATTTTAGCAGCCCATTTAGGGGTGTAAATGCGACAGATCATATGACAAGTGTAGGCCTCGGTTATATCATTAATCATTCCCTATATATTGATGTTGCGGCTGTGCAGTTTAAAAAATTGACTTATGATAGCAGCCCTTATGGTTTGTCGAATTTGTGGCAGAGCTCCGCTCCTACAGCTGAAGTAAAGAATTCGAGAACGAATGTGGTTTTAACCTTAGGAGCGAAGTTTTAAAATACCAGCGATTGTTTTATAAAGAAAAGGCCACTAGAACTAGTGGCCTTTTTCTATGAAGAAATGGCAACATTTCATTTGCGTATCAATGCTAATACAATAAATGACATAACAAATATTATTTAATATATTTAACTATTGGTTATTTATATTTTAACATTAAATCATTCTCAAATGAAAAAGTTTATTGTCAACTCTCTTGGAGCAATAGTCTTGTTCGGAGTCACTTGGTATCTGTACGATAAAAAACACCCTACAGAAGCTCTTTATTGGAAACTCCTATACAGTGTTTTTATAACCTTTATTGTCGGCATCTTCATCCTATTTATAGGAAGTATGTTGAGGAGAAAAAATACTTAGAGCATTGAGAAAGGAAGGCTGCAAGGAGTCAACTTTGCCGCTTTTCTTTTTATCCATTACGTTCCGACAACTTGCGAACGAACAAGTTATAGTTCTCATGCTTCTCAACATATATCGCTTCGCCAGCGTCAATAAAGCCGTCCAAGGCTACAGCATCATACCAAACTTGATCGATTTCTATCTTTCCACTCGGACGAAGTACCGTCTTGGCAATACCTTCCTTGTTTATCAAATTAGACTTCTGTACCGAAGAAGTATACCCCACCTCGGAACGTTGTTCATCGGCTAAGACTAGCTTCTTAAAGCTTGAAGACTGTAGGATATTTTTCCCAAAAATAACGGCGAGTATAATCGACCCGACCATTGCTGCAATGACAATAATAAATGAATTCATCAGAAGTCCGGGTTGTGCAAGTTTAAAATCTAAATAATTGTTAGCGACCATGGAAAACGCAAGGCCGCAAAGTATCAATATAATTCCTGAAATTCCGGCGACACCAAAACCAGGTATCACAAATATTTCTAAGACCAACAGAATCACGCCAAGCACAAAGATGGCTATTTCCCAATGATCCGCTAAGCCTTGCAGATACAATGGTGCAAAGAACAGTGTTGCGCATATCAGCGCCACCACTAAGGCAAAGCCAATGCCTGGAGATTGCAATTCAAAGTAAATCCCACCGATAATACCCATAATCAATAAACCGCTCACCAGTGGATTAATGAGTAAGCCAATGATTGCATCTACCCAAGTGGTTTGATGAATCTTAACCTCGGGCTTGGTAATTTGCAAATCAGAAAAAACATCTACTTGGCTCTTGACATCCTTCTTTGCCAAACCAATCTTCACTGCTTCCTGCGTGGTGAGGGTCAGCAGTTTACCATCCTCTTTCAGGCTTGGAATCGAAATGCTCGGATCTACAAAGGCTTCAGCAATTTTTGGATCACGTCCCTTTGCCTCTGCAGTAGCACGCATCAAGCCCCGCATATATGACTGGTATTTTTCCGGAAGAACTTCTCCCTCTTGATTGACGACCGAAGCAGCCCCAAAGCTAGAGCCCTCTTGCATGTAAATATAATCAGTCGCTAATGAGATCAGTGCGCCTGCAGACGCCGCATTATTGTTCACATAGGCAATGGTCTTCATGGGAGCGGCATTTAGCAATGCAGTCCGCATAGAGTCCGCAAAATTCAATGCCCCTCCATAGGTATTGAGTTCCAATAAAAAAAAGGTGGATTTATTTGTTTTCGCTTCTTTCAACGCGTTTTTCAACGTGCGCCATGAATTAGGACCAATATCATCCTTGATTTTCACAGTGTAGACAGTCTGCCCATAGCTACTCGCTACAGCCATAAAACAAATGACGATAATACCTAAAATGTATTTTGTAAATTTGTTCATATAAATAATTTTATCACCGATCAGTATAGATCATCGGATGACTAAATATACGATA
>JBEBRI010000022.1:0-33549 GCA_040394915.1 Sphingobacterium sp. | reverse complement strand
GCGCTCTAACCATCTGAGCTACCCCGCCGTTTTTCGGTATGCAAAGATAGTAATAAGGAAGTATTTTCAAAGAAATTTTCGATAAAATAATTGAAATTTCCGACATAAATCTTTTAAGTATTCACAACCATTTTAAAATCAAAAAGATAGAAAACTGCCCTTAGGGATATATTTTGGGGAACTGATAAAATATATGGATTATTAGGCTTGTTGATAACCGTTCTAATGTGCAAAAAAAGATAGGGGCACGTTTTTGGATTACGGATTTATTCATTAATATTACAAAAAGTAGGTGCGTTATCGCGCCTTTAAAAAGAACTTAAATTTGTTAAAGACTTCTACTTAGAATAAATATGTCGGAAAAAATAAAACTTGATTTAGAATATGTACTAAATTCTTCGCCGCGGATTTTATTTCCTTATTTGCAGGAGCCCAATGAGCTGGCACAATGGTTTGCTGACGATGTCAACTATCATGACGGTATTTACGAGTTTGTTTGGGATAATGAGTCACATCGTGCACGATTGGTAACGGTTAAAGAAAACAAAAGCGTAAAATATAAGTGGATAGATGATGATCCATATTTTTTCGAAATAGAGATTGTTCAAGATGAACTGACAAATGATGTAGCGTTAAGCATAACAGACTACGTAAAAGAAGATAATTTAGAAGATCGCAAAAAGATTTGGGATAACTCAATTGGCTATCTTCAAAGCGTGATCGGCGCTTAAAATATCATTAGCACCCTAGCAATCCACTCGGGTGCTAATCCCCTCTACTACACCCACTTCCCTTAGCTCCAATTTCTCGCTATATTCCTAATTATCATTAACGTTTTTCTAACACATTTCACGTGGTAAAAATTGTATCTTTGCGGTGAACTAGGCGAATAAACGATAGAAATCCGTCCTAGCGCGCATACGATTTATGAAGAAAATACACTTATTAATTCTACAAGCATTCATCAAACCATTCATGGTCACATTCTTCATTGTGATGTTTGTATTATTGATGCTCTTCTTATTCAAATACATCGACGATTTAATCGGAAAAGGGTTTCAGTGGTATGTTATTTTAGAGTTATTAAGCTATCAGTGTGCTGTTCAGTTAGCGATGGCACTCCCACTGTCGATGCTACTCTCTTCTATTATGACTTTCGGGAACTTAGGTGAAAGTTATGAACTTGTCGCTATCAAAGCTGCTGGGGTATCTTTACGCAAAGCAATGACGCCACTTTTTGTGGTGGTGGCCTTATTTAGTGCAGGATCTTTCTTTTTTTCAGATTATATCTTACCGGTTGTCAATCTGAAGATGGGTTCCCTGCTCTATGATGTGCGCAAGAAAAAAGCCGATTTCTTTATTAAACCAGGCGTGTTCAACAGTACTATTCCAGGCTATTCGATTCGTGCGAAAGCAAAGAGTGAAGATGGAACAACCTTGTACAATATGATGATCTATCAGCATCAATCTGGCGGTACGGCAAACAACGTTACATTTGCGAAAGAGGGTTATGTGCAAAACTCACCGGACAATAGGTACATGGTTTTGAAACTTATTGATGGTGTTCGGTATGAAGATGCTAGCGTAAAAAATGCAAAGCGCTACGATCCTCGGCAACAGTTTACGCGTTTCCGATTTAAAGAGACAACAACCAAGTTTGACATGAGTTCATTCGATATGAACAGAACAGATCAAGACTTATTCAAGTCCCATCATCAGATGTTGAATTTAAAACAGCTTAAATTATATTCTGACTCCAATCATGTTTACATCGACAGTTTACAACGAGTAAATGCCATAGAGGGTAAGCGCTATATAAATCTTTATTCATCTTATTTCCAGAACGGCAAGCCACACAATCCTAAATCGGATATACATCTTGCAGATATTGCTTCTAAGGAGCAATATCGGATGGCTTTAAACAATGCCTTGAATCAAGCTAGGCAAGTCAAAGATTTGGCATTTAACAAACAAATGGAATATACCCCTTACCGCGAAAAAGACATTCGCTATGCAGTGGAGTGGCATCGCAAATTCACGCTTGCGGTTTCTTGTCTTTTGCTATTCGGGATTGGTGCGCCATTAGGGGCTATCATTCGCAAAGGTGGATTAGGTCTTCCGGTCGTCATGGCCATTATATTCTTTTTGATTTATCACGTCATTGCTACCTTAGCCGAGAAAGCGGCAAAAGATGCTAGTTTAAGTCCAATGTGGGGCATGTGGATGGCAATTATTGTCCTCACTCCTTTGGCTATTTTCCTAACATACAAATCGACCACGGATTCAAAACTGTTTGATGCCGACCAGTATAAACTGAAAGCAGAAGCACTTTGGAAGAAAATTGTCGAATTTTTTAATAGAAAAAAGAAAACCGATTATAACAAAGGATAACATATTATGACAGCATATTAATAAAAAACTGCATGATATGCTCTACCTTTGTACTGATATTTACAACATAATGGAAATTAAATTAAACACGATAGAAGAAGCTATTGAAGATATCAAAGCTGGAAAAGTTATAATCGTCGTTGATGATGAAGATCGTGAAAACGAGGGAGACTTCGTAACTGCCGCGCGCAATGCAACCCCTGAAGTGATTAACTTTATGGCTACTCATGGTCGCGGATTGGTTTGTGCACCGTTAACTGAAGAACGTTGTCGAGAACTAAACCTTGGCCTTATGGTTAACAACAATACCGCAGTTTATGAAACTAATTTTACAGTATCTGTTGATTTACAAGGCTACGGCTGCACGACAGGTATTTCTGCATCTGATCGTTCCAAAACAATCAAAGCTTTAATAGACCCTAACATAAAACCGGAAGAGCTTGGTCGCCCAGGACATATCTTTCCTTTAATCGCGAAAGATGGCGGCGTACTTCGCCGTACAGGACACACGGAAGCATCGGTTGACTTGGCGCGTCTTGCGGGTTTTGAGCCTGCAGGAGTATTAGTTGAGATTTTAAAAGACGACGGAGAGATGGCACGTCTTCCCGATTTAATCAAGGTTGCTGAAAAGTTCGACTTGAAGATTATTAGTATCGAAGACTTGATTGAATACCGTTTGAAGCATGATACACTGATTAAGGAGGAAGTAAGCGTTGAAATGCCGACAGAATGGGGAAACTTTAAAATGAAAGCGTTTACACAAAAGAATACCGGCGAACAACATTTAGCTTTGTATAAGGGCGAATGGAATGAGGATGAGCCTATTTTAGTACGTGTTCATAGTTCCTGTGTGACTGGCGATATCTTTGGATCTTGCCGTTGCGATTGTGGTCCACAATTACATAAGTCTATGCAAATGATCGAACAGGAAGGCAAAGGAATAATCGTTTATATGAATCAGGAGGGTCGCGGAATTGGTCTTATCAATAAGCTGCATGCTTATAAATTACAAGAACAGGGTGCCGATACGGTCGATGCAAACTTGAACCTTGGCTTTAAACCTGATTTAAGAGATTATGGCGTTGGTGCCCAAATACTACGTTATATGGGGGTGACCAAAATGCGTTTAATGTCTAACAATCCAAGCAAACGCGCTGGATTGGTTGGTTACGGATTGGAGGTTATTGAAAATGTGCCAATTGAAATTGAGCCCAACCAATACAATGAAAATTATTTAAAAACTAAACGAGATCGCATGGGGCATACCCTAAGCAACTTGTAAACACATAGAGAGGGGGATTCATGATCCTCCTTTTTTGTTTCATCAGGACAAAGAAGTAGATTATTTTAAAAGCAGATATATAGCAACCTGAACAAAACTTAGCTTTATATGTTGCTTAAAAAACAGTGATTATGAAAAACACGCTATTCATAGAGAAGGCCTATTTTAATGGAACTTTTATAACAGCAGATAAGACCTTCGAAATCATCAATCCTTCCACGCAGAAACCTCTTGGACGCCTTCCTGATCTGACAGTGAAGGATGCCAAGAAATTTATCAAAGCCGCAAATGATGCTTGGTTAATCTGGCGAGATACGCCCGTTGGAGATCGCTCAAGAATACTGCGCAAGCTATTTGATTTGATCAATGAGCGACGTGACGAGCTCGCTGAGATTATGACGCTCGAAAGTGGAAAACCCATAAGAGAGTCGCAAACAGAAGTAGATTATGCCAACTCGTTTATTGAATGGTTTTCTGAAGAAGGCAAACGCGCATACGGTGAGACCATTCCTTCGACAGCAGGGAATAACAGGTTGCTGACCATAAAACAAGGGGTTGGTGTTGTCGCAGCAATTACACCATGGAATTTCCCTTTAGCAATGATCACTCGTAAGGTGGGTCCGGCACTCGCTGCAGGATGTACTGTCGTGCTCAAACCTGCTTCTCAAACGCCATTTTCAGCAATTGCTTTTGCTAAGCTGGCCGAAGAAGCTGGAGTTCCTAAAGGCGTTCTTAATGTCATTACTTCGAAGGATAGTCGTGGTCTCGGTGAGGAGCTGGCCAGCAGTCCTTTCGTTCGAAAAATCTCCTTTACTGGATCCACTGCGGTTGGTAAAACTTTAATGTCACAAGCCTCTTCGACAATAAAACGGATATCTTTAGAATTAGGAGGTAACGCGCCATTTATTGTATTCGATGATGCCGATATAGACAAAGCCGTTGCAGGAGCCATTGCAGGTAAATTCAGGAACACAGGACAAACCTGTGTTTCAATCAATCGCTTTTATGTGCAAGATGCGATTTATGATGAATTCGCCAAGAAACTTACGGCCGCTGTTAAGAAATTGGAGGTTGGTGATGGGTTAAAGAAAACTACGCAAGTTGGTCCGCTAATCAATAAAGAAGGATTAGATAAAGTCATACATCACGTTAAGGATGCGACGGAGAAGGGCGCACAAGTTGCTACTGGTGGTAAGCCTATTAAAGGAAACTTCTATGAACCGACAGTTTTAGTGGAAGTACCACACGATTGTATCATTGCCGTAGAGGAAACATTTGGTCCTATTTGTGCCTTATTTAGGTTCAAAACAGAGAAGGAAGCGATCCAATTGGCGAACAATACGCCGTTCGGATTGGCGTCTTATTTCTATAGTGAAAACGTGAAGCGTTGCTTTCGCGTTGCCGAACAATTGGAAGCCGGTATGGTTGGCATCAATGCGGGTTTAATATCGAATGCCGCGGCACCATTTGGAGGCGTTAAAGAATCTGGTCTAGGCAGAGAAGGTTCAAAATATGGTTTAGATGAGTATATTGAAGTAAAATACTTGTGCTTCGGTGAATAAAAAATACCCCTCCTATCGTTTGCGAAAATGCATCGACAAGAGGGGTATCTATTTAATAGAAAATTTCTAAAGACCTCTAATCAATAAAATTCAATAGCTTATTTATCTCATCGAGATTTTCTAGCATTCCATTAAAGATTTAGCGACACTTCGCTTACCAAATATGATATCTTAAGCCAAACATAAGATAGTTTGGATCCACTAATTCATTCTTAAATTGATACTTTAATTTGTAGCCAGCGTATAACGAAAGTTGTACGGGAGCAAAATAATAACTCAGCCCTGCCTGTCCATTTGCAATTGAGAAATTTTCTTTGCTTTGAATCGTATGCTCTTCATCACTTACTAATGTGTAATCGTAAGTATAAAACTCTTGACTAAATCCACCTCCCAGAAATACATTAAAGTTAGACTTTCTCTTATTTAAAAGATTTATAAGATAATCCGCTCCTACCCCTACAAAATCTCCACGGCCATGAACCTGAGCCTGCAAGGCTTGATAATTTCCGATATCATATTTACCTTGAACACCAAAGCTTGCATCGTATGACGCATCATCGAGCTTCACATCACCATAGAATCCAAAAGCCCAATTATGATCTTGTGCCTTGACAGATGATAGAAATAATAAACAGCAAAAAACTAATAACGTATATTTCATTAAACAAAGATTAATCAACTTTTTCACCTTTTCCACGACGGTACTTCTTATAAAGCTTGATTAAGATCATTAACAGAATACTCAAGCCCAAAAGACCTGCAACGCCAAATACCCAACTTAGAGACGATTTAAGCACCACTAAAAAAACTATAGCAAAGAGTATCAGTGTAGACACTTCGTTCCACATACGAAGCTTATTTGACGTCCAATCCAGCTTTTCGTCTCGAAGTCTGAACATCATTCGCTGACTAATAAAATGGTATGCAATTAAAGCCGCTACGAACATCAATTTAATATGCATCCAGCCCATACTCAATAAGCCGGGGTTTAAATACAACATGCATAGCGCTGAAAGCACGGTAATGTACATGGCAGGCGTCGTGATAACCCACCAAAGTCTATTTTCCATGATCGAGAACTGCTTGTGCAAAATTTGATATTCTACTGCGGATTTAGCCTTTGCTTCCGTGTGATAAATGAACAAGCGTGGCATATAGAACAAACCAGCCATCCAGCAGACTACGAAGATTATATGAATCGCCTTGGCGTATAGATAGAGCATACAAAATTAATATGCTCAAAAATACTAATTAATCAAGCAATAATTAACAGTGTAGCGTAAGGTTTAAAAACAAAGAGGAGCTGCACGACAGTACAACTCCTCTTATTATTTTTGTAGAAATCCTTAGTATCGGAACTCTTTAACTAATTCAACAGCATATTTCACGTTGTCGAAAGGAATATCAGGCATAATACCATGGCCTAAATTGAAAATGAAACCATCTTCACCACGCATACGCTCAAATAAATCAAGAATCTTTTTCTTAATAACTGGCTTATCGGCATACAATACAAAAGGATCTAGATTTCCTTGAACAGCCATCCCTTCAGGAAGTGATTGTTTGATATTTAATAAATCAGCATTCCAATCTACCGATACCACATCTGGATTAGCCTCCGCCATTAATGGCGCAAACACAGAACTTCCCTTACAGAATGAAATCACTGGTACAGTGCGTTTCAATTTAGAGAGTATATATTTATTATACTGATGGGAGAATTCTTGGTAATCATTCCAAGACAATGCTAAAGCCCAACTATCAAATAGTTGCAATGCATTTACGCCCGCATCTACTTGCATATTTAAGTAAGCAATCGTTACATCAGCTATTTTCTTCAACAAATAGTGCGCAAGTTCTGGTTGATTATTTAACAAAGTCTTTGTTAATTTAAAATCTTTCGACGAACCACCTTCAACTAAATAGCTTAAGATTGTGAATGGAGCACCTGCAAAACCAATCAATGGAACACTGCCGTTCAAACGTTGTTGAATAACTTGAATTGCGTCGCCTACATATTGCAATCGATCCAAACAATCAACGTCCAACTTCTCCGCGTCTTGCATATTTCTAACAGGATTAGCGAATCTTGGTCCAACGCCTTGTTCAAAGGACAAATCTCCACCCATCGCTTCGGCAGTGACGAGAATATCGGAGAATAAAATAGCTGCATCAACACCTAATAAATCAATAGGCAACATGGTAACATCTGCTGCTATTTCTGGTGTTTTACACATCTCTAGGAACGAATATTTGTTTTTTATTTCCCAATATTCCTTCATAAATCTGCCTGCCTGTCTCATCATCCACACAGGAGGTCTTTCCGTAGGCTGCGATAAAGCAGCACGAATCAAAAGATCGTTCTTCAATAAATTACTCACTATTTCTGCTTGTTTACTTCGTTTTTAATTTTGTCAAGAATAGCTTGTTGCCTTGCCGTAAGCTTCAACTTTTCTGCCGCAGCAACATAACCATTTACTCTATCATATTCTTTCTTGCGTAAATTAATACTTGCTAGATTGATCAGTACCATTCCTTTTTCGTGATCACGACGCCAAGGTAAACGCGAAGCCAACTGAAAATGATACTCCGCATCGTCAATCTTCTCCTCTTTAAGCAATATGTTGCCCATCATGAACTCGTAGAAATTTCTTCTCCCCTTCCTTAATCGATCGGGATTTTTAATCTCCGCCAACAATCGCTTCACTTTTTCGTAATCCTGTTTGTGAAAAGCTTGAGTCGCCAAATAAACGGTCCCTTCCTTTAGATAGCTCCATACGAGATAGGCGATACCTCCAAAGATATAGACCGCAATATTATAATGCTTTGCATAAAGGGCATACAACAGAAAAGCAATCGCAATTGCGATTACTATTTTTCTTGCTTGATTAGTCATTCTCGTGCTTAGTTCTGGTTATCGGTAAACTTATAGCCTACACCGCGAATAGAATGAAAATAGATAGGATGCTTTTGATCGGGTTCAAAATACTTTCTAAATGTCAAGATGAAATTGTCTATCGTACGAGTAGAAGGATAAACATCATAATTCCAAACCGTTTCCAAAATTTGCTCACGCGAAACAGCTTCATTACGACGCTCGATCAACAACTTCAATAACATCGTTTCCTTCTTTGTCAGCGATGTGATTGTACCATCTGCTTGGTGCAATTCGAACGAGTTAAAATAAATTGTCTTATCACCAATGGTATAAGAATTTAATTCTTTTAGATCCTCACCCTTCATTCCTCGCCGGATTAGATTACTGACACGAAGGATAAGCTCCTCTAAGTTAAATGGTTTCACCAAATAATCATCGGCACCTTTCTTCAAACCTGTAATCCGATCTTCGCTACTGTTTTTTGCAGTCAAGAACATGATCGGTACTTCCGAATTTTGCAAACGAATGGTTTCTGCCACTTGGAATCCGTCAATTTCAGGAATCATCACATCCAGAATAATTAAGTTAAATCGCTCTTCCTTAAATATTTTCAATGCTTTTTTACCGTCTGTTGCTGTCGTCACGCGATAGCCTTCAAGCTCTAAATTGAGTTTAATGGCTTCTAATAGATGTTCTTCATCTTCGACTAAAAGTATACGTTGTTTACTTTGCATAATTTTCAAAAGTTACTTCAAAGATACTACCGGATGGTTTATTATCTTTCACCCGGATAGAGGCGTTGTGTTTTTGTAAAACAGTCTTCACAATGTATAACCCCAAACCTGTGCCCTTAGTTTTACGAGTCGCTTCACTCCCTACTCGATAAAATTTATTAAATATAAGTCTTTTTTCTTCGTCTGGAATACCAATACCATGGTCTGCAACAGAAAAGATTAGATTACCACCCTCTTCTTTGAGCTTAACATAAATCATTCCACACGCAGGAGAATACTTAACAGCGTTCTCTACGAGATTGGTAATCACATTTGTGATAGCAAACTTATCTGCTTTCAGTTTAATATGTTCATCCAATTCCGCTTTGATCACTTGCGTTTTACAAGCGTTCTTTTGTAATCGATCAATAATTTGTTCGACCAATTCCGTCATATCAAAAACCTCTTTCGGAAGCTGATAGGCTCTATTCTCCAATTTAGTAGATAACAATACATTTTCTACTAAGTCATCCAGACGTTCAATATCTTTCAGTGAATTGGACAAAAACACCTTCTGTTGTTCCCTATCCAACTCCCGTTTCAATATAGTTTGAATATAGAGTTTTACCGAGGCCAATGGCGACTTTAATTCATGGGTAACTGCTAACAAGAAATTTTGTTGTTGCAAATTGATCTCATGCTCTCGCTTGACCTGTTTTTTCAGCTTCAATGCTCCCCAAGTGAAAATGAGCATAAAAATCAAGCCCTCTCCAATGATCATTCCTTTTCGCTCCGGTTCGAACTTAATAAGAATGTAGCCCCACCACAATAATTGTGTAATGGCATAAAAAATAAGAAAGTAAAATAGAAATAAGGCTTTTCTCATATGCAATGTTTCCCGTGCAAATGTACTTAAATAGCCCTTCAATAGGAAATACACCAAACATTATGACAATAAACCGAGAATCAAAATTGTATGCTGCTCGAGGAGCCCTTATATTTGCATATGTTCCACGACAAAACGCACATATTCTTCGATCTAGACCATACCATTTGGGATTTTGATAAAAACGCAGAAGAGACACTCCACGAATTGTATTTTAAGTACAAATTCGATTCACTGTTCAATATCCAAACGTCAGATCGCTTTATAGAGACCTATACCATCAATAATCATCGCGTGTGGGATTTATATCATCACGGTAAGATTGATAAAGCTACCCTTCGCTATCTCCGTTTTGCTGACACTTTTACACAGTTAGGCGTCGATCCAAAAGAGTTTCCCGTTGATTTTGAGGAGGAATATCTCGCGGTATGCCCCACAAAGACCAACCTATTCCCTCATGCGCACGAGACGCTTTCTTACTTGAAAAACAAGTATACTCTTCATTTAATTTCCAATGGATTTAAGGAAGCCTGCGAGAAAAAATTAGAAAACAGTAAACTCGCTCCTTATTTTGAAACGATTGTCATCTCCGAAATTGTGGGAATTAATAAGCCTGATCCTCGAATATTTCAACATGCCCTTCAAAACGGACAAGCTCAACCTGAACAGGCTGTGATGATTGGAGACAATCTCGATGCCGATATTCGCGGCGCGCAGAATGCGGGAATAGAAGCGATCTTTTTTAATCCCTTACAGATTGACAAGCCCGGAGATGTAACTTATATGATAAATGATCTAAAAGAATTGCAGATCTTATTTTAATCGTATTCCTACTTGTTCAACATCAAGAATAGAAAAAGGCTGTAATACTTCAGATTTTTCTCTTTAAAAATCTCTTTCAATGCCTGTACGGCTTTTGATTTAGCAAAGTAAACGGTGTTCGGAGTGGTTTGGAGTACATCGCAAATTTCTTGAGTATCTAAACCCTCAAGATAGGACATCCTAAACACTTTCGCTTGTGTTTCCGGTAGTTTTTCTAATTCAAGAGCAATCTGATTGACCAACTCATTATAGATTATTTGAGCTTCCAGATCTTGATCTGCTTGAACGAGATGCGCTAATGCATCCGGATCATGTTTAACTTTATTGACCTGAAGATCTATAAAATCGTAGCATGCATTCCGAGTAGAGAGGTATAGAAAAGCACGTACATTGTCTTCAGTTTTTGTCCGTTCTCGGCCTTTCCATAATTTATAAAAACTATCCGATACAATTTCCTCAGCCGCCCCTTTATCCTTTACAATTGAATACGCGAAAAAGCGTAACGAACTCCCATATTTCGACATATAGAAATTCAATCCTGCTTCCTTTCCTGATCGCAAATCTGATAAAGGCACTGATGGAGGTATCATAAAATAGTGCTTAGGTTTATTGATGAAATTACAAAATAGATTTTACACTAAAAAGCAAATAGCGTCATTTTAACAAATGACGCGTATCTGGATCGCTTATTCGCTTGAACTATGAATATTGTTCCATTAACTTCGAACAATTTAAAGCCTTCTCAAACAAATCTTGAGGAACGTAAAAGTAATGGTTCGATGCCTCAAAGCCAATGCGTGAATCCGAACCTTGAATCGCCGCTAACCGCAACGCTAAATCTGTTTCAGCACTTAGAATTTTTCTTATTTCCGATTTCAACTGCGCATTTTCGCCCGACGCTAAGGAACGTCTCGCGATAATAAACTTGGCCTGATTGATGATACTTGAGTAATGTAAATAAAGTACTTCAGCGACGTTGATTTCTTGCTGCAATATGCTACTGATTTTCTTCCCTTTTACGGCAGTTTTCAATAAAGAAATGCCTTCCGCGAATCCCTCACATACCTTTTGCAATTGACTGATAAAGACATCCTCCGGATAAATCACGCGCCATCCCTTTAAATCATCATAAGGAAGCCCAACCATCGTCGACTTGTATCCTGTATCTTTTGCCCAAAGTAGATTTGATGGCCCAGCTTGTAATGGCGCATGATAAACAACACCAATGTTGTACGGAAACTCACGAAACGCTGTGCTAAATAGCCTCCAAGCTTTCGCAACAGTGGCTCCATGTTCCGCATATCTATTATTTGCGACTTTCAATATCGCTTCTTCAAACGGCATCTCTTTATTTTTACCCAACAAATCAACAAGCTCTAAATTGGGTGAAGGATAGCCCCCTAGACTCCAACCAAGCATGAGCCCCGTTACACCTGCTTTGCGGAGATTAGAAATATGCTCACCCACATTGTATAAAGCCGGTATATATGGAATAGCCGCGATTTCCCAAGAATTGTTCGCTTGAATTTTCGCCATACAAGCAATATTGTTCTGCTTGGCAATCTGCCAATGTTTGGTAGCTCGTGGCCCCGGGCCGATGCTACTAATCGAGTATTCTCCAACTGTACTTTCGACTCCCCCCCTTTCAATAGGCAAACTCCACTCGCTTACACTCATAAAGCTGAGTGATTCGTTTTTCAAAAGCGGCAAGGTTATTTCCGCAATCCCATCACCCCATCCCCAATCCCAAACAATTAATCTAGGCCTTTCCGAGTGCGCAGGACTTGTTTTCTTAGCCTTGGAGAAGCCCGCTCCGATCGCGTCTATATAAAGATTATTTAACTCGCCAATCACTTGTCCAGCACCTTTTGGTCCACAATCGGGACACAAATTCCCTTTGCCATGTGACCAACAGTTTGTTGGATTTTCGGAAGCACTGATGGAGAAGAATCCACCTAATCCAGGTACGCGCTCACAAATTATGGAAAGCGAGTCTTTTAAATATTGTTGAACGGCTGGTTTACTCGTACACAGCGAATTCCCGCTCCCTCGCAAGGATGGATTCTTCGCAAAAAAAGCTTCCGTTTGATTCCGAGGCTCGTTGAGATACAGAAATATTTTTATGCCCTTTTTATTTGCTCGGTCAGCCAGCTTGGCCAAATTGACTAAGCGCTTCTCCCAGTTCATACTCTGCTTCTCGTCCCAAGGAAACGGCGAAACTTTACTCAGCACAATATGCATCCAAATACTATCGACTCCTTTTGCATGCATCTTATCAAGATAAGCATCCGGGTAGGACTCGGTACTTTCAGAGAGCAGTGGATCGCCAAATAAAGCAAAATATGGATAGGCAATCCGCGGAGAAAACATCGATGAACCTTCCGCAGTGGTACTCGGACTTGGCGTTGAAAGCTCTTTTACAAAATGAAAGAATGGTTCCTGTTGCTTAGGCAAACCGTTTGGAAAAACCGAATTAAAACGCTTTTTAAATTGTGTAATCTCTGCTTTATCGACTTTTTTAATCGTGGAATTGTAATCTAGGATTTCGCACTTCGGTTTTAAATTACCCAGCTTTACATAGAAAAAATCATCTTCAATTAATGTGAATTCAAGATGTTCCTCGGTCCAATCCATCAAGGTTAATAATTGAGATTTTGGTAGCAAATGCCAATTTCGACGCACAACCGTCAGATAGCTTCGATCCCATTGCGATGAGCTCACGGTTTGTTCAGCAGGCAACATCATCTCTTTGGCTAGCGCCCTAATTTGAGCAGCCGTCGCTGATACAGTCTTTGCCATTCGCTCTGTAGGGACCAAATTCCAATTTCGCCAAACGAATGCGTGAAGTAAACTTGGAAAATGTGTGGGAACTAAAGCCAAGGGACCGCTGCTGTCCGGCTCGTATTTTGGAAATTCATATGGAAGCATACCTAATCCTAGTAATGCTCCGACAGCCATGCCGCTGCTGGCTAAAAACTTACGTCTATTTATGGAGGAAGATAAAGTCATTGGTCTATTTTTTAGCTACACAATCAATTTCTACTTTTATACCTTGCATCAACACCGATTGAACAGTCGTACGTGCAGGCTTAATATGGGGGAAATATGTTCGATAAACAGCATTAAATGCTTCGAATTCGGACATATCAGCAAGATGTACATTGCATTTAACAATGTGTTCAAATCCCATCTCCTCTTGCGATAAGATCATTCGTATATTTTCCATCGTCCGTTTGGTCTCTTCTTGAATGCTATCCAGCATAAAGGTCCCCGTTGACACATCGACCGAGCCTTGCCCGCTTACATACATCCATTGGTCGTCAAATATGGCATCGCTTAAAGGAGGGTCAGATTCAGGACTCCGTAAAGGGTGTTTAATACTTTTCATCATGTAGTTTTTAAGGTTGAATATTATAAAATTGTTGACAGGTTTTTCCCCAAATATCGGCCTGTTCATCGGTGGAAAGCTGTGAAATATTAGCGTCTATAATCGCACAAACGTCGGCGTAAGAACCGCCTAACAAACACACGGGCCAATCACTTCCAAACATGAGTCGCTTGGATCCGAATACGGATAAACAAATATCGAGAACCTCTTTAAAATCGTCTGTCTTCCATTGTTTCCAATCCGCTTCAGTAATCAATCCCGCCAATTTGCAGTACACATGATCTAAATTTTTAAATCGCGCTATCCCCTCTTTCCAGGCTTCGAAATTCCTGTTTTTGATATCGGGCTTAGCGATATGATCGATTAATAACTTTTGATCGCTGTGTTTTCGACAGAAGGTATAGGCAACATCCAAATGTTTTGGATATATTAAAACGTCGTAGGTAAAATCATATTTCTTTAACAACGATATACCCTGTGCGAACTGCGGGTTCAATAAAAAGTTTGGGTCCGGTTCAGACTGCACAATATGACGAAAGCCTTTCATCAAAGGTTCTGACGCATAATAGGCTAGTCGATCGTCGATACTTTCATTTCTAAAATCGACCCAGCCGACTACTCCCGGAAAGCATTCATGTTCTTTAGCGATGTTTAATAAAAATCTATTTTCCTCCTCACTTTGATCAGCTTGAACGAGTAATCCTAAAGCGAGTCCCGAAGCAGTCATGTGAGAAAGCAAGTCTTCCGGCATAAAATCGGATTTTAAAACATCCATTTCGTCCGTAATCCAGGCGTCTTTCACGGGATGGTACTTCCAAAAATGTAAGTGGCTATCTATTTTCATATTGACATCTTAAGCTAAACAGGAAGGACCTAGGGGTTCGAAGAACTTATATCCGAGTGAAAACTCAAAGTGTCCAAGCTCTTCGGACTTTGTGCGCTCTCCACGCACAGCCGCCGCGATACAATCGATGATCTCATCCGCTATTTCATGCAAACTAGCTTCACCGGAAAGAACTTTCCCTGCATTAACATCCATATTCTCTTCCATGCGTTGATAGTTCTCCGGATTCGCCATAATCTTAATCACCGGCGAAATAGCAGCACCTGCAACGGAACCCCTACCCGTGGTGAACAAGACACATTGCGCGCCTGAGGCAATCAACTCATTCATTTCAGAAATATCGTTGGGGTTTGGAAATCCAAAAGTTGGCATGCCGTCCGGAACAATATCCATTAGATATAAACCAGCGACCGTTGGCTGATCGCAGGGCTTTAAAAGTCCGACAATGGCGGCTGATCCACTTTTGCAATAGGCACCAATTGATTTCTCCTCCAGCGTAGTTAGACCTCCCTCAGCATTCCCTGGCGCAAAGCTTCCATGCCCCATACTCGCATAATATAGTGCCGCTTTTTCGATTGTTAATTTCAAAATCTCGCCGAGTTCGGGCCTGCTGGCGCGCCTTTGTAGATCATCCTCTAAACCAATCATCTCTCCCGTATTCTCAAAGATGCACGTTGCCCCCTTTTCCAGCAGCTTATCAAATGCTAGACCCGCGGCGGGATTTGCGGTTAAACCGCTTGTCGCATCGCTGCCTCCTGAAACTACCCCGACAATCAAATCCTCCCAACGAATGGAAACCCTCGGTACTTTTTCGAGTGCCGCATTCGCTTCTATAATAAATTGACGTCCCTGTTCGATCGCATGCTTGGTCCCACCAACTCGTTGTATACCGATAAATTGTACAGGACGATTTGATGCTGCTACATGCTCTTGCAAGGCTTGGCCATTGAAACTTTCACATCCCAAAGAAACTAACAATACGGCTCCGACATTAGCTTGTGTACAAAGGGCTTGCATCATACGCTCGGCATAGCTATTCGGATAACAGCCGCTAAATCCAATGACTTGTACCTGTTGTTCATCAAATCCGGAAGCAATCCTTTGTGCGACGTGTCGCGCACATTCAACTAGATAGACAATAAGCGTAATATTTCGAATGCCTTTTCTTCCATCAGATCGCAAGTAACCCTCGCCTAAGACCTGGCTTTTATTACCTTTTAAATCTGTCATCTTTGGAATAGGTAGGTAAATAATCACTCTTGAGATTATGCAGATGCACATGTTCACCGGCACGGATTGCCTGTGTGGAGGATCCAATGGGAAGCCCAAATTTAATAACCTTCTCCCCTAAAGGAATATCCCTCACGGCAATCTTATTCCCTCTTCCGAGATCGTAGGGAACAGTGACTTTCAAGCCCAACATATCTAACTGCTCCCCCTTAACTACCGGCTCTCGTAATACGTAGACATTATCTAGTTCGTTGATTTTAAATAGCTTTCTCATAATAATACTTTAACGTGGTCTTAGTTTACTCCCCAGAAGCGCATAGAATAAAAGATATAAATACGCCGGGATACATACGATATAAGCCGATTGATGGCCATATAGATCAGCTAAGTAGCCAAATATCAACGGCAGCACCGCTCCTCCTATAATTCCCATCACTAAGATGGAGGCACCTTGCTTTGTAAATTTCCCCAAGTCTCGGAGAGCCAGCGGGAAAACCGTAGGCCATAATAAAGAGTTTGCGAATCCGAGCGCAGCGACTAAATATATTGAAATGGAAGGTTCAGCAAATAACAGAACAAAGGTTGTCGCGATTCCAAGCAGTGCACAAATCACCAATCCTTGTCGTTGCGACAATCGTTTTGGGATTAAACTAACACCACATAAGTAGCCGAATACCATCGCTAGCGTCGTATACCAAACATAATTTTCAGGTCGCGGTAAACCCAAAGTTTTCGCATAATCATTGATCGAGCCCAAGGCTACAATTTCCACCCCCACATCAAAAAAGATAGCGACCGCTCCCAAGTAAAGATGAGGAATTTGAAAAATTGACGTCTTGGTATTTCCATAGACATTGTTGTCGAATTCTTCATCCACGATTTCTTCACCCGGGGCAGAAATTTCTGGTAATGGAGACAGGTAAACGGCTATTCCGACAACAAGGGCTGTCAGGGCTATACCATAAAAAGGAATCTCTAGATTATTTAAGTCAACCTCTTGCAAATCGAGGAACAAGGCCAGAATGAATGAAGCTCCCGCCAATGCAAGCTTATCAGCAATCCCCATGATACTAATTCGCTTCGCTGCAGAATCTGCAGGACCTAGAATAGTGACATAGGAATTAACAGCGTCTGTCAGCAAGGTTTGCGCAATGCCCAAAACAAATAAGCCAAGTAGAAAAAGTTCAAAAAGCACTGTACTCGCCGAAAAAGCGATTATGGTAAAGCCAATGGCAAGAATCAAAAAAGAGGTGCAAATAGAATTTTTGTATCCTATTTTCTTCAACAGCATGGCCGAAGGGATCGCAAATACCACATATGCGGAAAAAGTAGCCGTCATAATCAAGTATGAAGTCGCCCTGTTTAAGGCAAATGCTTCTTGTACAAAAGGGATAAAATAGGCGTTGATGCCGATTGAAAAACCCAATACAGCGTACATAAATCCAATAATAAACAGGTATAGCTTTATCTTGGCTGGCGTTAATGTCTTCATCGATTATCCTTTTGCGATGTGAGTTAACTTATTACGTAAATGAGTTTTTACGCGTTCTAGAACCGTTTGTCCGTAATCTAAGTCAGCTTCTTTTGCCGTTTGTGTATACCACTTTTCATCGGAAAAATGATCCATGAATACGCCGTCTGGACAGACAGCCATCATCAGGCCTGTTTCCAACTTTCCGGCATGATCTATCGGATATTCACGCTGTATCTCATCGGATAGCAAAGGGTAGGCTTGAATCCAATTAAAAGGGTTGTCTCCCTGTTCATGTCCTTCATAATAACTAGCGGAATCTGCTTTTCCCCACCACCCCTCGCCCGATTGTTTCTCCAGGAAATCAAAGATTGTTTGTCTAGCCGCTAACTTGAAGGATAGATCGGTAGGCATCCCTGCTGCAAAATTCTCACTTTGATGGTGCACAATGACATGAATATTTCGAAAGCCAATCCTTAGCAAGTTCATAAACAATGAACTTGCAAAAGGATAAAGTACTTCGGGTCTATTATGTATACTACCATTGGCTTCAGGACCTTCCACCGCATAGCTAGCAGCACCATAGTAGAATGCTGGAAGCATAATAAATGGAATTTCACTTTCTAATTGTGCCAAGGTTTCCGTGATCACCAGCGTATCGACTCCGGTACACAGATGTTCGCCATGATACTCTAGCACCCCTAAAGGAAGAACGACTGGAACATTGTCCGCAATTGCCTGCCTAATTTGTTTCGGAATCATTAATTCGTATCTCATCCTTCGATTTCATTAATTAGTGATTTACCAGCCTGGATTTTGTTCCAAATTGCCATTCTTATCGATCTCTCCTTGTGGAATAGGCATAAAGTACATCTTGCTTTCAAATACGATAGGTGTCGCATCTACTTCCGGATAGACATATGTAAATGTTCCATTGGAATGTTTTGTAATTAATGCCCCATGATATTTCTTGCCGTTGAGCACTGACTCCGCCAACTTCCAACGTCTTAGATCCCAATAGCGTTTCTTCTCGAAACAAAACTCTACGTATCTTTCATTCCGAATCAATTCGCGCATTTGATCTTTGGTATGGGATCCAACTACTAAATCGGTTGTAATTCCAGCACGTCTTCTCAACGTATTTAAAGCTTGATAGATAGCGGCATCCGGAGAGGAAATCGCCTCATTCTGCGCCTCCGCAAAATTCAGCAATACTTCGGCATAACGCAATTCGATCCAAGGTTGATCGCTGCCCGTACTACCGGTATAAATGGTATTGTCCGGATTAGTGGCCTTGCGTGTATAGTAGCTTGTTATCGTATTGTAAATCGTATTTTCTTTGGACGCATCGTAATCCCTGCCCCCCGTATAAGTTTCCAACGTTATTTCACGAACCGGCGGTCCTGAAGTTGTTCCTTTTACCTTCGATCCATTGAACGCAATAAACGCATAGAATCGGTCGTCACGACCAACATATGGATCGTTGGGGTTATAACTCGAACCAGCTTCTTTAATACCTTTTCCATTTTTCATGGGAAAGGCATCCACTAATTCTTGTAGCGGTGATAGTTGACCAGCATTATTATTCGCTAGTATTAACGGTCTTAAACCTGCATCCCAACTGTGTTGTTTCTCCGGCAACTTATACTGAATCTCAAAAATGGACTCGACGTGATTATTCGTTTTATCTAACCATAGCTTATTTAAATCTGGATATAAACTATAGCGGTTTAGATCAATCAACTCTTTATTTACTTGAGCTGCCTCCGCCCACAATGCGCTCGTATTGCTCTCGTTGTATAATGGACTTGCAGCATATAGCAGTGCACGCCCTAATAGAGCCATCGCAGCTCCCTGTGATGCGCGACCTCTCGGCGCGGTAACGGGTAACTCCTCCTTCGCCAGTTTGAGTTCAGCAATGATAAATTCAAACGTTTCTTTTGTGGTTGCGCGTTTGACCATTAAGTCATCGGAAATAGCTTGAGCACTGGTTATGATGGGAACACCACCGTAACGCTTAACCATATCAAAATATAGGAATGCGCGTAAAAAACGTGCCTCGCCTTTCAAGCGTTTTCTCGTGTCTTCCTCTAAAGTAGCGCCATCAATCTTTGCTAAAAATTCGTTTGCCCGACGAACCTGTTGGTAGGCCCAGAAATCTAAAGGATTATAAGTTTGATCCCACTGACCACGGAGTATTTGATTGGGCGCATCACCCGTATAATTACAACGACCTTCATCGACGATGTTATCTTGCGTATTTGAATACTCATACCCTTGTCTGTCATTATACATCTGATTAACGAGTAACTCAATCAAATTTGCATCCGACCACACATCGTCTTCTGAAATAGCAGAGGGGTTTTTAGGATTTAAAAAATCTGTTTCACAGGATGTTAAACCCATTGATAGGAAAATAACAACCGTAATATATTTGGTAATTTTCATAACTTCTTTGATTAAAATGATAGCATAATTCCTAAGTTGTAATTGCGTTGCTGAGGGTAATAATGCCCTGCTCCTGTTGCAGCTTCAGGATCCAACTCATCAATTTCACTAATGGTGAATAGATTGTACCCCGATACGTATACGCGCATTTTATTGACTTTGATTTTTTCAAGCCAATCGCCGGAGAAATTATAACCTAAATCCAATGATTTTAGGCGAACATATCCCGCCTTACGGAGCCAGAAATTAGAATCACGATTATTGATAGAACGAGAGTCTACCCATGCAAGCGGATACTTTGCATCAGGATTTTCTGGCGACCATGAATCCGCGAAATAAGAGAAGTTATTGCTAGAACCTCCATTCAGATACATCACACGTCCTGTTGCCGTAAGCATAATATTCCGTTGTGAAGCTCCCTGAAAGAAGAAATTCATGTCGATATTTTTCCAAGAAACCGAACCATTGAAGCCATACATAATTCGTGGTTCATTACCGTAGTCAGCAATCACTTTTTGGTCTTGTATCGTAATCGTTCCATCCCCATCAATATCGGCATACTTGATATCGCCGGCTAAACTTTGTAAACCAAATTGCTTTCCACCATACCAAGAGTCGGCTTCTTCTTTTGAGCGAAATAACCCTAATGCCTCATATCCGGCGCGGTATCCGATCGGACGTCCCAATTGCTTGTTAAATTCCATAGCATTGGCAGGATCATCAATCTGCGTCACCTCGTTTGTCGCATAAGAACCTACTAAACGGAAATTATAGCTCCAATCATTAATCGAGTTTTGGTGACCTATAGTGAATTCAACGCCTTTGCTCTTTACTTTCGCATAGTTCTCATTTGGCAATTGACGTCCAAAAGTGCCTGGTACAGATCTGTCTTTACTCCATAAGATATCACGTGTATTACGGAAGAAATAATCAACTTCGAAGTTTAACTTCGAATTCCATAAGCCCCATTCTAAACCAAAATTGGTATTATCTTGCTTTTCCCATGTAATATTAAAGTTCGGGTATACGCCATATCCAACTTGTGGGACCGCTTGACCGTCTACTACTGGACCAGCTCCTGTAATAATGTTATAACTTTCTAAAAACTGGTAAGCATTTACACGATCATTACCAATCAAGCCTTTGGAGACGCGTAATTTCAGGTTGTTGATAAAACTTAAACTCTCATTATTCTTGAAGAATGGTTCCTCAGAAATACGCCATCCTGCAGAAACTGCTGGGAAAAATCCGAATCGCTTTGCTTCTGGAAATCGATACGAACCATCGTATCGGAAAGTTCCTTCAAATAAATATTTGCCGGCGAACGCGTAGTTTACCCGCCCCACAACTGATCTTCGCGCATCATTGATATAACCTCTTCCATCGATCGACTGATTCGTCGGACCGCTTGCAAAAAATTCATCTTTGATGTTGGAAATAAAGTCTTCTTTTCTTGCGGAGAAGTTCTTACCCTTCGCACTATATTGCTCATATAAGGCCATTGCAGAAACACTGTGCTCATTGAAATCGCGAGCATAGTTTAGCGAAATGTTATAGGTGGTGTTAGTTAGTGCATCAAATGTTTCTGTAAGCGACGTCTTCCCGCCGACCATCTTCTCATTCAGAATATTCCCTTGCGCATCCTCATCATACATGGTATATGGCATTGCAAATACCTTATTAAATGAATGTTGCTTATAGTATGAGAAGTTTCCATTTAGAGCCAAACCTTGCGTTAATACATCTAGCTTTTGATTGAAAAACAGCGTTCCTTGGAAAATATCATATTCTTGGTCTTTATAGCCAGAATTTTTAATCATCTCTACTGGATGTGATCCTGTCGTATTAGCAGGACGTCCACTCGGATGGTAGGCTAAACGAGTAGGCGAAGCATTGATCACACGATGAAAAACGTCTGTCGCATCCCAGCTTGGAGATTCAAAAAGTTCTTGTCTTGCTTCTAAATTCAATCCAACTGTTAAGCTGTTTGTGATAGAGGCATCTATATTCGAACGAATATTATAACGTTTAAACCCGATGTTATCGTAAAGTCCAGCTTGATTTAAATAACCTAAGGATCCGAAATAGCGGACAGATTCACTACCACCCTGAAGACTTAGGTTGTGCTGATTTTGAGGACTTGTATTTTTAAAAGTCTCTCCATACCAATCCGTACTATTTTTCTTAAAATTCTCTAATTCAGCGTCTGTATAGAAATTATTGGCTTGAATAGGATTGCTCGGATCATATCCTTGATTGTAGAAAGCTTGATTTCTAGTTACCCCATAATCGTAGGCATTCATTAAAGTTGGATATTGTGTCGGTTCTTGCAGACCTACCATACCTGTGTAGGTTAAAACAGGTTTACCGACTTTTCCTCTTTTTGTCGTTATTAAGATAACACCATTTGCTGCTCTCGCTCCATAAACCGCCGCCGCAGAAGCATCCTTTAGAACAGAGATATTCTCTACTTCATTTGGATCAATATTCCCAAAGCCATCCGAACGAACAACGCCATCAACAACAATAAGTGGATTGTTATCATTCAAAGTACTTAAACCGCGAACTCGAATTGTGGAACCATTTCCTGGACGCCCATCCGAGTTGACGGAAGATACACCTGGCATCCTTCCGCCAATAGCATTTGATAAATTGTTCGTTGGTGTCTTTGCAATTTCATCACCGCTGATAGTAGCGACAGAACCTGTTAAGTTGATTTTCTTCTGTTTACCATAGCCAACAACAACTTCATCAAGATCATCGACCAATTCCGATAACTTAATATTAACCGTTGTACGATTAGCAACTGCGACTTCTTTACTAGAAAACCCCATCAAACTAACAACGAGAATAGGGTTTTGCACGGTGTATGAAAGTGAATATTCGCCCCTTTCATTGGTAGAGATCGCCGCAGACGTATTCTTTATAGCGACCGTCACACCAGCTAATGGTTGACCTGCATCGGAACTAATCACACCTTGTACGGTTCGCTCTTGTATAGCTACTGGGCTAAGCTCGATATTTTGTGTAGCGACCAATCCTTTTCCAGTATTGGATGCATTTGGTTTAATAACGATTATATCATCTTGCATCTCCCAAGAAACAGGTTTTCCTTTCAGCATGGACTCCAAGGCTAATGGTAAATCCATAGCCTTCACGTTTACCGTGACACGTAGCTCGGCAAGCTGACGCCCATTCAGAAAAAATTGCTTACCTGTTTGGTGCTGAATACTTCGCATGGCGTGCACTAATGTGATGCCCTCTCCTTTTAAGGTAACCTGTTGCGCAAGGCCGTTCCCCATAACGGTGCAGATATTCAAGAAAGTTAATAGGACTATTAATTTCATGGTTAGTAAAAATGGCTTGCCTAAAGACCGAATCCGGTCTTTAACAATTGAATAAAAAATCATAATTTTAAGTGGTTTAAATTGTTTTATTTCTTTTAATTGGCGTTCCTACTGCCCAATTGAGCATGTAATCGATTTAGATAACGTCCAGATAGTGTGGCAGCACTATTTGGACTCTTTCACAATCATTACTTTTTCACGACCAACCGGAACCGGTTGTTTTGTTTCTCCATTCTGAACTTTACACCTCCTTTTTCTAATGTTTTCAAAACTGTAGATAGCTTATTCGAGCGCTTCATCTCCGCGAAAAACTGCGATTGTGGAATATCTCCCTCATAGAATACATCGAAATCATACCATCTACTAAGCACCTTTAATGCTTGTTGCAAATCCGTATTATTGAATACGAACATATTTTCTTTCCAGCCAAGGATATCTTCTGGATTAAAAGTAGACTTAACAGCAGCCCCCATTTGGGTATTTGATTGTTCGCCAGGACTTAAATCCATGCTATTCGCTCGTTTATCTCCATATAGCACCCGAACCTTACCATGCATCAAACTTGTTTTTACATGTGTATCGTCTTCATATGCTTCCACATTGAAAGCTGTACCCAACACTTCGATAACTTGATTCTTAGTCTTGATGGAAAAAGGCGTTCGAACAGCTGATTTAGCCCCCGCGGTTAGATGTTTCTTCGCTTGCACTTCAAAATATCCCTCACCAATAAGTTCAACATGTCGTTCCTCAGCTTTAAATTTCAATGGATACCGCAATTGACTGCCGGAGTTCAACCAAACCTGCGTTCCATCAGACAAGACTAATTGATAGGTCCCTCCTTTTGGCACTTCCAAACACAACATTTGAACAGTGCCAATACCTTTAGCTTCGGAGATAGCAGTTCCATCAACGTAGGATAAATCATCTCCCATCCGTAAGCCGGACTTCTCAGAATTTAATTCAATGATTTCGCCATTATCTAATCGAAGAATGGCGCGCGAGGAAGGGTTAGGTATTTCACTTACGATCTCGATGTTCGAATTTGACTGCTCCTTTTGATAATGAAAAAATACATAAGACAATGTACAGATCAATAAGAACGAACAAGCCACTTTAAGCCATGGGAATGGTAAGATCTTCGTTGGATTTGAAAGCGTATTGTCATTCCATATCTTTTGCCCAGTTTTTTCTTGTAAGCGACTATTCCAGGAATCTTCATCCGATTGATCTAGTTCAATCTTCTGCATGAGATCGTCCCATAGCTGTCCCTCCTCATCAATCTTCTCTAATATTTGTTGAGAATACGGATTGCTAGCAGCCCAGGCTTCAAGTATGGAAGATTCTTCTTCACTGATGCTGCCTTCAATTCGCTTCTGCAGAAGGGATACAATTTCATCAAGATTATACATTGGCGATCTATAATTTCAGTAGAAACGGAAATCAACTCGAAACCTTAGTAAAAAAGTAGAATTATTTTAAAAATTGATAAAGGATGAGGAAATAGGTATACTGAATAGCTTCTTTATACGATGGAAACCATTCAATAGAGCGCAACATCTGTTCGATTTCAAGGAACAAAGGAGATAAAAAAAGACAGACTCAATATTGAATCTGTCTTTGTAAACTTTAATCGGTAAATGATCTACAAAATCTCTCGAAGAAGTTTCGTATAGGCATCTGATATCTTCTTCATTCCAATATCATTAGGATGTGCATAATCTACAGTCGATTCGATGTCAAAACCAATATCTTGACTGGAGACCCAGTAAATATGTTGATCCCCTTTAGCTTTAATCTCTTTGAAAGTCTCGAAAGCAACGACTGAAGAAGATCCATATTCCGAGAGGTTCGTCTTGCTCATAATGCCCGGCACTTCACTTGAACTATGTGCCATTAGCATAATGGGTGTTTTGGGGTGATTCTTACGCAAAGTCGCTACAGCATTCATAATCAACTTCTTTAAGTCATCAGCTGATCGATCTTTTGTTAACGCCAAATTTGGTATGCAATCAAGCAAATAAGCTGCTGCATCAACATCATTGATTAAGTCTAAAATCGGTTGCTCGAGACGACCATTTCCTGAAAAGGCCAGATTAATTACAGGCTGTGTGAAATTACGACCTAGCATATTCGTCCATCCTAACCCTGGACGTGTTGCACATGCCCCCTGGGCTATAGAAGTACCATACACGATGATCGGCTTTTCCGTATTTCGCTTAAACTCAAAACTTGCGCCATCCTTCACACCGATTTCCATCCAATCTACCGCATTGTACAAAGGAAGGTACAGCCGATATTTATTTCCACCTGGTTCCACAGCAAGATTTTCATAGGTATAGGTAATGGTATCGGCAAACTTGTATTTACCAAATGACCACCTCCAGTCTTGCTTGTTTTTACCCTGCGCATATAAATCAACTCCACTTACTCCGGTTGTCGGCATATGCGGCATATTTAACGCGTTTTTAACCTTATAACGCACAAACACTTCCGGCGAATTAGAATCGAACTCTACATAAATTCCTGCTGCCTGTTGTCCTAAGTACCAAACTGGCTCACGGACTTCCGATTTCAAGTGCTGTGGTAACCGCGCGTAACCATCTTCCAACTTTATGGCCCCAGTACGCCCTTGCAAAGCTGATTCAACTAATGGATTACGCCAACTGATACCATGCGCCATTAAACTGCTAACGGTCACAAGCAAGAAAAGAGAACTTAAAAAGCTCTCTTTCCAAATATGAAGCTGTTTCTTCATTATAATACTTTTACGGTTACATTTCTTAACCAGATATCATCGCCATGATCTTGAAAACCGATAACACCGGACTTACTCTTTCCACCAACGTTATTCAATAATTCGAAAGCTAAAGGCCATTTCTCTTTACTGAATTTGCTAGTTTGTAATAATTCGGTCCAAGAAGTTGACCATAGATCGTATTCAACAACTTTTTCATCGTTTTGGTAGTGCGTAACTTTTCCTTTTTTCACTACAATTTTAGCTCTATTCCATTCGCCCGCAGGAAATGCATTCTGCGGTTTCGCAGGAATCATATCATACAATGAAGCGGATTTACGGTTGCCATCGACACCTTGTTTAGCATCTGGGTGATTTTGATTATCTAGCAATTGATATTCAGGAGAAGAAATATAAATCGGTTGATTTTTAACCTCTTTTGCCAAGAAGAATACACCTGAATTACCGGCATGAGAAATCTTCCATTCGAATTCTAATTCAAAGTTTTTGAAGTCGTGCGCAAAAATGATATCGCCGCCTTCGGCTTTCGCATTTCCGCCCGGCGCTTTGGAAAATTTTAAAGTACCATTATCAATTGCCCATTTCGCTGGTACATGATCTTTATTATAACCTCTCCACCCCTTTAATGATGAACCATCGAACAATACGTAGGCACCAGAAGAATTTTTCTTAAAATCTTTAAGCTCTACTTTAGGGAGGTTATTGAGCTCATACGCTGGTTGCGCTTGAGGCGCTGCAGTTTTCGATTTCGTAGCACATGAACCTAAAGTCAATCCGAGAATACTGATTAACACATACCCAAAATTTCTTTTCATAGTCATAAGTTGATTAAATTGAAAGGCTAAATTTAGTGAAACATATTGTAAATCCAAGGCCTAAAATTGCTGACCTTCCATGTCGCCCATATCATTTTGATCTCTTTTTTCCTTCTTATTTAGGTCTTGAATTCCAAATCGATAGGAGAATGATAGCGTCACCATTCTACGCATCCAACGGTGCGAAAAATGCATTTGACGATCCGCTAGATAGTTCTTCATTTCAAATTTTCTAGAATTGAAAACATCCCGAGCATTTAAACTCAAGGTTCCCTTTTTGTTTAGAATATCTTTTTTAACGGCCAGATCAATACCCTTCATCGCTTCCATCTGCCCTTGCATTGTTTTCATCCCACTGCGATAATCGGCGCGTACTTGCGCAGAGAAAGTAGGCGTAAATTTCAAATTACTCGTTACATTTCCATTCCAACTAAATGACTCCCGTTCGTTCAATCCTAATCCTGGCTTAGGATTAAATTTAATAGAAGATAAGTTTAAGTTTCCTGTAACATCCCACCAGTTAGTTAAGTTAACTTTAGAAATTAATTCAAATCCCGCAACATCCATATCAGAAGCATTCTCCCATTTCGAATAATTTACATTCGTACGGTCACCAACGATATCAGCAATCATCGACGGATCATAAATTACCGGTTGTACTTGGTCATTTACACGACGATAGAAAGCCGAAGCAACGAAATTCCACTTCTCATAAAATTTGGAAAACCCTAATTCCATCGCATGAATATCTTCCGGTAATAAGTTTGGGTTTCCTTGCATAAAGTTCTGCTCATCCGACATATTGATAAACGGATTCACTTGCCAACCTCGAGGGCGTTGTACACGACGTGAATAGCTTAATTGCACTTTGTCCGTTTTCGCCTCTCCTACCGCATAACTCAAAAACACACTTGGATATAGTCTAAAATAATCAAGCTTGCCATCTGCACGGATTGGGACTGCTGGAGCATCCTTATCAAAAGAATAGATACTGGTATTTAAATAAGCCTGTTCTGCACGCAGACCGACCTGCGCACCCAAGCGGCTAGTAATTTTACGCTGATAATTCACATATAACGCGTGAACAGCGCTGCTCATATCAAAATCATTAGTTACCGAATAATCGGTAGCAAACTGATTTGTTAGGGTATCTAGTAGTTCGGAGTATTGACTTTCATCTGCATAGCGTAAAATACTGCGATATCCAGCTTCAAACTTATGATCTTCGCCTAGAGGAAGCGTGTAATCCAATTGGAAATTCCAATTCTTACCTAATTCCGATGTCGTATTCTGGCGTCTTAAGTCCGCAATTCCACTTGCGTAAGTTTGATGAAAATCATTGGTGCCATCCTCCGTATCGTATCCAAATGATACATTAGCCATAAGTTCCTCCCCTTCGCGATTAAAGGTTCTCTTATAATCTAGTTGACCATCTACTCCAAGATCTTGTTCCTCTTGCATTGCATTTCGGAAACTACTTGCACCATATTTGGGAATGTTCCAATACTGATAATTGATCTTCCTCCCGCGTTCATTATCACGAATACTCAAATTCCCAGCAATACTGAGTGAATTTTTATCATTTATATAATAATCAGAGCCTAATCGAACCGTATGATTATAGCCCAATCGAGAACTTTCATCTTCGCTTCGAGTTCTAGGACTCCGATCAGTGACTTGTCCGTTGATATATTCTGTATTATCGTTAAATCCATCTCCTAACGAGTTTCTACGTGCAAAGTTATAGCTGGTGAAATAATTAACCTTTCCAGGTCTGTAATTTAATGTAATTCCGGCATTCGCGTTCTCATAATTCCCAACAGAAGCGTTTGCTGATCCATTTAAACCGATACGCGCGTTCTTTTTAAGGATAATATTAACGATACCTGACTGACCTTCCGCATCATATCTTGCTGAGGGATTAGTAATAATCTCCACTTTATCAATAGCCTCTGCCGGAAGCGATTGAAGAAAGGCATTGATGTCAGAACCCGCCATTGCCGATTCCTTGCCATCTACTAAAATACGAACAGACGTTGATCCACGAAGGCTAATTGCACCGTCCGACTCCACTTGCAAAGTAGGAACATTGCCTAAAAGTTCTTGCGCACTCCCACCAATACTTATCGTACTTTGCGATACATCAAATACCTTTTTATCAATTCCAATTTTAAGATCAGGCACTTTACCCTGTACCACAACTTCCTCGATTTTTTTACCATCTTCTAATAGGGTGATCTTGCCAACATTCAAATCTTGATTATTGGAGAGCACAATATTGCCACGGTTATAAGTTTCATGCCCTAGAAAGGTAATTTGGATTCGGTATGTACCAGCCGTTAAGCCATCAAAGGCAAAAGATCCAGCCTTATTGGTTTGTTGTCCTCTGTTGCTTCCTATGGAGGCTTCTGGTATCAAATTAACGCTAGCACCAATTGCCAAGGTCTTTCCGTCTTGTTCATAAACGGATCCGCGAATGATGCCTTTTTGGGCAAATGAAATAAAGGGGACTAAAAATAGGATGAGGAGTAAATGTGTCTTCTGCATGCAATATGGGCGTTTCTAGTAGTAAGACGCAAAATTGCACAATAAAGCGAGAAGAAAACCTATCGTAACTGCATTATTACGTGGGTTTTATAAAGCTACTCTATACTTACGGTAAGGCCTTCCGATTTTAAGATCTTACGATACACTTCCATTTCAGTATAAGATCCCTCAAGTATTGCGCACTTACCCTTGGTGTGAACTGTCCAAGCAATCCGAGCGGCCTCTTCCTCAGCGTATTGGAGATAATACATCAAACACTCGATAACATGATCAAATGTATTGATATCATCATTCCATAAAATCAGTCGATTCGATTCTTTCGTTACGGCTAGTATCTCTTCAAGTGTAAATGCCTCGGTTTCTACCTCTACGCTCATAGAGCAAAAATAGCTTATTTTTCAAATAATTCCTTAATTTTGGCGAATTGTTTATTTATAATAACCCTATGTTTCAATCAAAAATTGCTGGACTAGGCTACTATGTCCCTAAGAATGTATATACCAATAATGATATGACACGTTTTATGGAGACCTCTGATGAATGGATCCAGGAACGTACGGGTATCAAAGAACGTCGATTCGCCAATCGAATTGGAGAAACCACGACGAGTATGGCAGTAGAGGCTTCTAAAATCGCCATCGAGCGTGCGAATACCACTGCTGAAGAAATCGACTTTATCATTTTCGCAACCTTATCCCCCGATTATTACTTCCCTGGCTGTGGGGTATTATTACAACGCGAAATGGGCATGAAAGAAATAGGCGCATTAGACATTAGAAATCAGTGCTCCGGATTTGTATACGCCCTATCAATTGCCGACCAATTTATCAAAACTGGGATGTATAAGAATATACTAGTCGTAGGATCTGAGAAGCATTCTTTTGCGCTCGATTTTTCAACACGCGGCAGAGCAGTTTCCGTTATTTTTGGCGATGGCGCTGGTGCGGTTGTGCTTCAACCTACAACGGAACCAGGAAAAGGTATTCTAAGCACGCATCTACATTCAGATGGTGCTGATGCTGAAAAGTTAGCGATGTACTATCCTGGAGCTTCTGCGGGCTGTTATTTGGACGAAATGCCAGCATGGCCAGAGCAAGAATTGGGCGGCATGTTAATGACTAAAGAAATGCTTGAAGACGGATCGGCCTTTCCTTATATGGACGGACAAGCCGTATTCAAAAAGGCTGTTGTTAAATTTCCTGAAGTAATTCAAGAGGCCTTAGTTAACAACGGATTAAAATCCACCGATATCGATATGCTCATTCCACATCAAGCAAACTTGAGAATCTCTCAATTTGTTCAGAAAACGATGGGGCTACCTGACGACAAAGTATTCAATAACATACAAAAATACGGAAATACGACTGCTGCTTCTGTACCGATAGCACTATGTGAAGCATGGGAAGCAGGAAAAATCAAAGAAGGAGACCTCGTTTGCCTTGCCGCATTCGGTGCGGGATTCACCTGGGGCTCAGCTTTGATCCGTTGGTAAAAGAATATGTATAAAAAAGCGGGCTATCCTCTCGATTAGCCCGCTTTTTTATGAACGATCTATTGTCTCTCCCGTCGTTTGTTTTCGAACCTCCGCCTTTGTTGACGTCTTTACAGGAAAACCCGAGTTAAAGAACACATCCCAAATCGAAGAGCTCACTCCAAAACCCTTCTCTGGATCAGCGTAATGGTGTAACATATGATGATCTTTTATCTTTTTAAAGAATCCCGATTTAAAGTTAGCATGATGCATAGCATAGTGACTCTCATCATAAATTAAATAGCCCAAAAGAAATCCCGCAAAAAATGCCGCCAATATGTACTCTGACAGGAAAATACTAAAAAGAAAATAAATAATTGTCGCCATGGGAATACTCGCTGAAAGTGGCATTACTAATCGTAACCGATCTTTCGGAAAGTCATGATGAACCCCGTGGAAGATAAAATGAATACGCTTACCCCATGCTGATTTGGGCTCAAAGTGAAACACCCAGCGATGCAGCACGTATTCGGCAAACGTCCAAAAGGCTAACCCAAAAATAAAGTACAAGAATATATCCAGAGATGCCATCTCACCTTGCGCTGAGGCTTTCCAAACAAAGTAAATAATGACTGGAATCCAGAAGATTAAGGGCACTGTAAAATGAACCTTGGTCAATGACTCCAAAAAGTCATTTTTAAACATTCTCGATGACTCCGTCGAATTAGAAACATATAACTTCTTCGCCATAGCACAAGTATTAATAATAATCTTTAAACTAGTTAATAATGCCGTTGCAACAAAGCTTTGGCTAAATAATGATGAAACAAATGTACTTAAAAATGGTTCTGAAGAGCAGTGATTACTGATATTTTGACATTTAATAGATAAAAGTCAATATGATAGGTAGCGTAGGCGAATGAACCTATAAGAACTTAGGCTAATCGGAAACATAATATTGCGAAGCAATAGAAGGAATACCAGTCGCCTCATACAACTCGATGCTAACACTGCCCCCCCCCTAATCTGAAAACGAAATCGATTCCGAATAAACACAAAAAAAGCCACATCCTAATGGAGTGGCTTTCCTTATACAAATCTTGTTTTACTTATCCGTTTGAAAGCGCTGCCGCACCCGAAACAATCTCTGTTAACTCGGTTGTAATCGCAGCCTGACGAGCTTGGTTGTACGATAACTTCAATGAGCGTAATAAATCACCTGCGTTTTCAGTTGCTTTATCCATTGCGGTCATACGAGCACCATGTTCTGAAGCATTCGAATCTAATACAGCTTTGTAAAGCTGAATCTTGATTGCTTTAGGGATTAACTCTTCAATAATCTTCTCTTTCGAAGGTTCGATAATGTAATCCAATTCGGCAACATTCTCATCCTTCTCCTCAGGCAGAAGAGGTAATATCTGCTCTGAAGTCAAAATTTGAACGGCCGCATTGCGGAATTGGTTATATACAACCTCTACGCGGTCAATATTTCCTTCCTTAAATTGTTCCATAACATATTCAGTAACCTTAGATACGTTCTCGAAATCTAAATTATTGAACAATTCATTATGGTTTCCAATTACATTAAAGTTACGTCTACTAAAGAAATCATGACCTCTCTTACCGATAGCAATAATACTAACATCACCTCTCGCAAATTGATCCGCATATTTGTCAGCGATCAAATTGTTGGCTGTCTTAATCGCATTCGCATTGAATGCACCAGCCAAACCTCTATTCGAGGTAACCACAATAACCATCACCTTTGTCGGAATACGGTCTTGCGTATAAGGCGAATTATTACCTTCAACAGATGCGGAAACTTGTGCCAGAATATCTCTTAATTTATTCGCATAAGGACGTAATTGCACAATAGCATTTGTCGCACGCTTCAACTTCGCAGCCGAAACCATTTTCATAGCTTTCGTAATCTGTTGAGTCGAAGTTACCGAGGTAATACGATTTCTAACTTCTTTTAAGTTTGCCATATTTCTTTTTTAGATATGAGATCTTAAATTCGGAGGAGTGATTTATCAACATTAAGTCTCCTAAATCACCCATCCCAATTTAATATCTAATCTCTATACGCTAATGTCTAATTAATATTTAGAAGATAATTCTTTAGCTACCTTCTCTAACACATCAGTTAACTCATCAGAGAATTTACCAGCTTTTAATGCTGACAATACTTCTGGATGACGTTGTTCCAATTGAGTTAAGAACTCTTCTTCGAATTGTCTTACTTTATTTACAGGAACTGCACGTAATAAACCTTTGGTACCAGCGTAAATAATTGCGACTTGTTTTTCAACTGAAACTGGTGAATATTGACCTTGTTTCAAGATCTCCACGTTACGAACACCCTTATCCAATACAGCTTTCGTAGCAGCATCTAAATCCGAACCGAATTTTGCGAATGCTTCCAACTCACGGTATTGCGCCTGATCTAATTTCAAAGTACCAGCAACTTTCTTCATCGACTTAATCTGCGCGTTACCACCAACACGTGAAACTGAGATACCCACGTTGATCGCTGGACGAATACCGGCGTTGAATAAGTTCGATTCCAAGAAAATCTGACCATCGGTAATGGAAATTACGTTTGTCGGAATATAAGCCGATACGTCACCCGCTTGAGTTTCAATGATAGGAAGAGCTGTTAATGAACCACCACCTTTTACTAAGTGCTTAATAGAAAC